>JAGRNP010000069.1 GCA_020440705.1 bacterium
AGGCGGCCTCGTCGCTGGCCAGGAAGAGGTAGGCCCGGGCGATCTCCGCCGGCTGGCCCAACCGCTGCAGGGGGGTCTTTTCGGCCATCATGTCGCGGACCTTTTCGGGCATGGCCATGACCATCTCGGTGGCGATGAAGCCCGGCGCCACGGCGTTCACGCGCACGCCCTTGCGGCCCAGCTCGCGGGCCCAGACCTTCGTCATGCCGATGACGCCCGCCTTCGTCGCCACGTAGTTGCTCTGCCCGAAGTTGCCGTACAGCGCCACGACGCTGCTCGTGTTCACGATGGCGCCCGCACCCTGCTCGACCATGACCCGGGCCGCAGCCTGGCCGCAGTTGAAGACGCCCTTGAGGTTCACGTCGACCACCTGGTCGAACTGAGCCTCGTCCATCTTGAGGAGGGTGGCGTCGCGGGTGATGCCGGCGTTGTTGATCAGCACGTCGACGGACCCGAAGGCGTCCTTCACCGCCGCGACGGCGTCGGCCACGGCGGCCGTGTCGCCGACATTCACCTGCCGGTATTCGACGTCGTGGCCGGCGGCCTGCAGGCGGGCGGCCAGCTTCTCGCCCGCCTCGGCGTTCACGTCCCAGATGGAAACGCGCGCGCCCTCGGCGGCGAAGAGCTCGACGGTGGCGCGGCCCAGGCCGGCGGCGCCGCCGGTGACGATGGCGACCTTGTCCTGCAGGCGGTTCATGATTCGTGCTCCCGGGTCGTGGTTTCGGCGCCCTCGGTTTCCGTGCGGGACGATTCCCACTCGGCGAGGAAGGCCGCGAAGTGGTGTCGCATGAGGGTGTAGAAGCGGTCCATCTCGGCGATGCGGGCCGCGAACGAGGCGGGCAGTTCGGCGTCTGTGTCGCGGATCAGGCCGGAGTATTTGCGGGCGAGCTCGAGATTCCGCTGCTGCAGGCGGGCGTGGTTGGTGAAGGCCTGCCCGAAGATGTCGGTGGTGGCCTCGTAGTAGTCGCGACGGCTGCCGGGGACCCACACCTTCGAGACGAGGTCGTGGTCGCGCAGCCGGCGCATGATCTGGGACACCGGACCCTTGCTCACCTGGAGTTCGGCGGTGATGTCGTCGAGGCTGAGCGGCCCGGCGTGGTAGAGCAGCAGCCCCACCACCTGCCCCATGAGCTTGGGTAGGCCGAAGCTCTGGTACCCCTGCCCGTAGTCCTGGATGAAGGCGGTCTTGACGGCCTCTTCGGCGGCCGGCCCATCGTCGGGGAGAGGCAGGTTGGGCAACATTGTTTTCTCCGTTTGAAAAGTTTCAAACAGATCATACACGGTGGGCCGGGGGTGTCAACGGAGAAACCTGGCGGCCCGGAACCGCCGCCAGTCGCCGTTCCGGGGCGCCCTGTGTGCGATATACTGTATACAAGGCGCCGAATTCGGGGGTTGCCGCCGCCCCCCGCACCCCCTAAAGTGGCCTCACCAACCCGGAAAGGCCGCCATGCCCGCACCCCGCCCCATCTCCAAGTCGCGCTACCTGAACGGGTTGCAGTGCCCGAAGCTGCTCTGGAACCAGATCCACGCCCGCGAGCGCATTCCGCCCCCGGATCCGGCCCAGCAGCACATCTTCGACACCGGCCACGAGGTGGGCGATCTGGCCAAGAAGCTCTATCCCGGCGGGATCGAGGTGGCCATGAACTTCGCCGACCCGGCCGAGACCGCCCGGGAAACCGCCGCGCTGATGGCGCGGCCCCGCGAGGAGCGGGTGCCGATCTTCGAGGCGAGCTTCCTGGTCGAGGGGCGCTACTGCCGGGTCGACGTGCTGGTGCCGGTGGAGGACGGGCGCTGGAACCTGGTCGAGGTGAAGTCTTCGACCCGGGTGCGCGACGTGAACGTGAACGACGTCGCCTTCCAGTGCGACACCCTGACGCGGGCGGGCGTGGCGCTCGGGCAGCTCTTCATCATGCACGTGAACACGGGGTACGTGCGGGGCGAAGCCTTCGAGGTGCGGCCCTTCTTCCACCTCGAGGAGGTCACGACGCGGGTCAAGCCGCTGCTCGAGTACGTGCCGCGGGCGGTGGAGCGCATGCACGCGACCCTGGCCGGCTCCGAGCCGGACGTGCCGATCGGGCCGCGCTGCCACACGCCCTACGACTGCCCGCTGGTGCCGCTGTGCTGGGCCGACCTGCCGCCGGGCAACGTGACCGAGCTGTACCGGGGCGGGCGGCGCGCGTTCGGGTTCCTCGACGAGGGCCTGTTCAAGATCGCCGACCTGCCCGACGACCAGCTCTCGCCGACCCAGCGGATCCAGGCCCGGACCCTGCGCACGGGCGAGCCCCACGTGGAGGCGGCCGCGCTGCGCGCGTGGCTCGACGCGCTGGCGTACCCGCTGCACCATCTCGACTTCGAGACCATGAACCCCGCCGTGCCGCCGCTGGCCGGACTGCGGCCCTACCAGCGGCTGCCGTTCCAGTTCTCCCTGCACATCCAGGACGCGCCCGGGGCGCCCGCCCGCCACGTGGACTTCCTGGCCACCGCGCCCGCCGATCCGCGCGGCGCGCTGGTGGCGGCCCTGCACGCCATCGGCGACGAAGGGCACATCCTGGCCTGGAACATGGGGTTCGAGAAGGGCGTGCTCGACGACCTGGCCGAGGCGTTTCCCGACGAGGCCGAGTGGCTGGCCGGTCTGGCCGACCGCCTGGTCGACCTGATCGATCCGTTCCGCCACTTCTGGTTCCACCATCCGGACCAGAAGGGGAGCTGCTCGCTGAAGGCCGTGCTGCCGGCGCTGACGGGCAAGGACTACGCCGCCCTGGAGATCGCCGACGGCCACCATGCGGCGCGTGCGTACGTCGAAGCCGTCTTCGGCCAGGCCGACGAAGCGGCGCGGGAGCAGGTCTTCGCCGACCTGCGGCGCTACTGCGCCCTGGACACCCTGGCCATGGTCGAGATCCTGTCCGAGCTGGAGAAGGTGGCGCCGGGCGGCGCGTGACGGGCGGGATCCGGCGACGGTCGGCTAGTCGCGGCCCGCGTCGCCCCGGCGTTTCTCCGCCGCATCCTGCTCCTGCTTGCGCTTGAGCAGCAGGAAGACCTCGCGGAACGCCGCCACGACGCCCAGCAGCAGCCCCCCCACCGCGCCCCACGGTTCGCCGCCCCAGAGCTTCTCGACCCCGCGGCCGACGAGGAAGCCCACCACCGGTCCGGCGATCATCAGGCTGGGAATGAGCGTGTAGGCACCCAGGTCGCGGGCCGATTTGCCCACCTTGCGCGTGACCCGGGACTGCTTCAAGTCGTCGCTGCGCCCTTCCCGCATGCGGCGGCGCAGGTCGTCGACCCGCCCCAGGTCGGGCGACTCGGGGTAGGCGTGGAAGGGTTCGGGGCGATCGTCGTCCGACATGGGCGTCCTTTCCGGGGCGAAGGCGGGCCGGTCCCGCCGCCGAATCAGCTTAAGTCAATTCCCTCCACGTCGATACCGACTAATGATACCGGTGTGTCCGGCCCGCTGCCCACGCCGTCGCCCTGAACGAGGAATCCGGGAATGTCGACCCGCACGCTCGACCGCGACTCCATCTGCGACCTCAACGGCCAGGTCCTCGACCCGCGGTCCGTGACGGTGCTGAAGGCCCTCGACCGCCTGCTGACGGTGGGCGCCTACTACTCCAACGAGCACGACCAGTACCTCAAGGCGGCGCGGGATTCGCGCGACGCCCTCGTCGAGGTGATCCGCGGCGGGCACGGGCCCGTCGCCATCGAGATCACGGCCCAGGGCCTGCAGATCGACCGGCGCAACGTCGACCCGCACCACCGCAACGTGCGCCTGCTGCACGACCTGCTCGTGCCCCTGAACATCGCGCGCCTGGAGATCGACGGTGCCCTCACCCCGGAGGACCTGCGCCAGGCCGTGGCCGCCCTGCAGGAGCACCGCATGGCGCTGGGCCAGGCGAGCACCTTCCGCGAGATCGTCATCGAGAACCTGCCCGCCTCGGTGCGGGCCGTCAGCCGCAGCGTGCTCGATCACGGCGACGCCGGCGGGCACGGTCGCGACGGCGCATCCGGCGCGGCCGACGGGCCCCGCTCCCTGGACGATCTGCTCCAGCCGTGGAGCGACGAGCCCGCCGACGCCGGCGACACTCCCGAGGAATCCGTAGCCGCCCGCCTCGCGCGCCAGTTCATGGAGATGGTGGGCGAGATCCTGGCGAACCTGCAGCGGGCCGACCAGGAGCGCGCCACCGGCGCGGGGCCGGATGCGGCCGGGACCGCGGTGTCGCGCCAGGAACTCGAGCAGCTGCGCCGGGCCCTGCAGCGCCTCGTGGAGATCGACCCCGACCCCGACGATCTGCTGCAGCTCATCACGCAGGCCCGCCGCGCCCTCGACCTCAGCCGGGACCGCCGCGCCGCCGACCTGGTGTTCCGCATCCTCAAGCGCGACATGCTGCACTCCCGCAAGCAGGAGGCCGGCGCCGCGAAGCGCACGGTCCAGGCGGCCGACTACCGCCTCGACGTGGGCGGCCTGCTCGCCGAGGTGACCGCCCTCGAGAGCCGGGTCGAACCGGTGGCGCCACCGGGGCTCGACGCCCGGCGCGACCGGCTTGGCATCGCCCTGCTCCTGCTGGGCGACGGCCCCAACGAGGCCCTGCGCCACGCGCTGCTCGACACGGTCGAACGTTCCGTGGCCGAAGACGACTTCGACGAGGGCGGGGCGGGACATCTCGCGGCCGCCGTGGCCGCCCGCGTGGCCGGCCAGGCGAACCCGACGCCGCGGGCCGCCACCGGCGAGCACGTCGGCACCGCCGACGGCGAAGAGCTGCTGGTCATCGCCGTCGGGACCCTGCGGCGCACCCGGTCCGATCTGCTGGCCCCGTTCTGGGTGCGGCTGCTCGAGCTGACCGGCGCCGACGAACTGCCGCTGCTCTGGCCGCACCTCGTCAACGACATCCTGCTGGGCTGGGGCAAGGGCTCCCGCCAGGTCGCCGCCCACCTGGGCCAGGCGGCCGGCCGGCTGAGCCTGCAGGACGCGCTCGGCCAAGGCCGCCGGTTGGCCCAGATGCCCGCGCTCCAGCGGAAGACCGCCTCCCGCGACCTCTTCGCGACCCCGCTCCCGGTGCTCTATCCGGTCCACGCGGCGCTGATGACGACGCGCCTGCGGGGCTGGCTCGGCCAGGAACTCCACGACGCCCTGGTGCGCGAGCCCGTGTCGCCCCTCGCCGCATCGGTGCTGGCCGCCCTCGGCGATCATCGCCCCGAATACGCGACCTTCTACCTCGACCTGATCCGTCACCGCGACGCCGACGTGCTTCCGGCCGACTTCGCCGTGGCCGCCGCGGCGATCCTGTCCGACGGGATCGGGTGCCTGCCGCGCGACCGCCGGGACGACGCGTGGGTGACGGCGGGTCTGGCGGAACTCGCCGCGCTCGGCGCGGAGCACGCCCGGCCCCTGCTCGAGCGCGTGCTCCGGGAGAAGCACTTCTTCTTCTTCCCCGCCTGGCCCGGTTCGGCACGGACCGTCGCCCGCCGGGCCCTGACGTCCGGCGACCGGGAGGAGGGCTGAGATGGACCAGCGATTCGGCGACCTGATCATTCTCCTGGCCAGCGGCATCAACCAGCGCCGCATGTACTTCGACGCCCATCCGCGGGTGCTCGCCATGGCCCGCGAGTTCGTGGCCACCGTGACGCCGCTGCTCGCCGGGGCCGACGGCGACAACGAGTTCCGTTTCGGCGTCCACAACGGCAAGTTCATCCGCGACGGGCGCTACCTGGTGGGGCCGTCCATCGCCGGGCGGTCGCTCATCGAATTCGCCGAGCGGCTCGGCTGCGGCGGCTTCGTCTTCCGGCTGCCGCTGGGCCAGGACGACCTGGTGGCGTTCTTCCGGCTCGGGGCCGAGACCAAGAATCCCGTCGGTTCCGCCGACGAGGCGCAGCGCCTGTTCGCCGCCCGCGGCCTCGCCCACGTGGAGCTGAGCCCGCCGCTGAGCGAGAGCGGCGAGGACGGCGAGGGGGCCGACGCGCCAGCCGAAGCGGGGAACACGCCCGACTTCATGGCCGCCGACTTCGCGCCGCTGTTGCAGGTGTACCAGGCCATGTACGAGACGGTGGCCGTCAACAACCGGCGGGCGGCCGACGGCGACGCCGCCATCGACCTGGCCGCCGCCCGCAGCCGCGGCGAGGAGCTGGTCGCCGTCTCGGACCAGGGCGCCCTCGACGTGATGCAGTTCATGCGCTATCCGGACTTCGACAGCTATACCATCGGCCACTCGGTGCGCGTGGCGACCCTCGGCGCGCTGGTCGCCCGCGAGCTCGGCTGGCCGGCGCCCGTGCAGGGCGAGATCGCCACGGCCGGCCTGCTGCACGACATCGGCAAGGGCAAGGTGCCGGACGAGATCCTCTTCAAGCCGGGCCGCCTCGACGACGACGAGCGCCGGATCATGGAGTCGCATCCGGTCACCGGCTGCCGCGTGCTGCTCGCCAACGGCGAGACGAGCCCGACGGTCCTGTCGGCCACCTGGGGCCACCACCTGCGCCACGACGGCGGCGGCTATCCCGACGTGCCCGCCTGGTTCGTCCCGGGCGCGGCGGCGGCGCTGATCCGCGTCTGCGACGTCTTCGAGGCCCTCACCGCGGTGCGGCCCTACAAGCACCCCATGGCGCCGCGCCAGGCCTACGAGATCCTGCTGGCCGACCCGGGCGCCTACCACCCCCGCATGCTCGGCGCCCTCGTGCGCGCCCTCGGCCTGTACCCGCCCGGCTCCGAGGTGACGCTCTCGGACGGCCGCGGCGCCGTGGTCGTGGGCCGCGGCCCCGACCTCGAACACCCCGAGGTGCGCGTGACCCACACCGCCACGGGCTCCCCCATCGCCCGGGACGACCAGGAGGCCGTGTCGCTGGCCGCCGTCCCGGGAATCGTCATCACCGGCTTCCAGCAGGTCGGCCTCGGCGGCGAGGCCCCGGCGCCGGAAGACGACGCCCTGGCCGTTCTCGACTTCGCCTGATTCCGGACGAACCGACCGCCGAGGGTACGCAAACAGGCTTTTGCGCGCGTTCCGGGGCCCCGGAAGAGCCCCGACCCTTCCCGTCGTCATTCGGGCTCAATGGCCGACGATCCGGGCCGATCCTAGGGGGGAGTTTCTGTGTCCTCAGGGGGAGGTTGTCTTGTCCACGCGGAACGAATCGCCCACGAAGAACCCGCGCACGGGGTCCGCGGCAGGAGCCCTGGAGCTGGCGCCGGCCCACGCCGCCCTGCTCGAGGCTCTCGACCGCATGCTGACGACCGGCAGCTACTACCCGCCCGGCCACGCCCAGTACCAGGCCGTCGCCGACCAGTGCGCCGCCGCGGTGGCCGCGGCTCTCGGCCGTCACGACTCGATCGAGATCGAGGTCACCCGCGAGGGCCTGGTCCTCGGCGACGTCACGGTGCCGGCCACCGACCGCCGGGCCGCGCGCCTGCACGAGCTGCTCGAACCCCTGAACCAGGCCCTGCTCGAGATCCACGCCGGCCTCACGGCGGCCGAACTGCACGAGGGCCTCACCACCCTGAAGCAGCACCGCAAGGAGTTCGCCGCCACCTCCGAGTACCAGGAGGTCATCATCGAGGGCATGCCCGAGACCCTCACCGTGACCGACCGCGCCCTGTACATGCGCAGCCGCCGCGGCAACGGGCCCCAGGCCACCGAAAGTCCGCTGAACCTCTACTTCGAGCCCAACACGATTCCCGACTCGGCCCTCGTCGCCTCGCCCGACGGCCAGGGCATGGAGCGCGAGTTCCTCGCCGTGATCCGCGGCCTGATGCTGGCCACCGAGAACGCGAACATCGAGGACTTCCGCGACGCCGACGGCCAGGGCGTGGCCGAGCTGCTGGGCACCTGGGTGCCCGACGAGGCCGTCGCCGGGATCCAGCAGATCGTCGCCGCCCTCGAACTGACGAATTCCGATCCCATGACCCTGCCGGCCCTGGTCGACCATGCCCAGGCGGCCCTGAAGCTGACCGGACAGCCCGAGCTCGTGAAGCTCGTCTTCGAGCGGCTGCGCAAGACCAACCTCGCCTCGAAGCGCGCGTCGGGCCGCAAGCTGCTGGAGAACCGGCCCAAGCCGAGCCGCAAGCCCACGCTCTTCACCCTCTCGCGGAACGAACTGCGCGAGCTGATCGAGGCCGTGCACGCGGCGGCGGCCGAGGCGGAGTTCGATCCGGAGAGCGACATCATCGCGCCGGCCCATGCCGACACGCTGGGCATCTGCCTGCAGATCCTCCACGTCGCGCCGACCGACGAACTGGCCGACGGCATCGCGGGCATGATGCAGACGATCCTCGGCAACCCGGAGCTGTCGGAGACGGCCCTGGGCGTGGCCCGCGGCGCCCTGAAGAGCATCTTCCGCTCGGAGGACGCCGAAACCACCGAGCTGGTCGTGGAGATGATCACGCGGCCGCTGCGCCGGTCGCACCCGGAGGTGCTCGGCCCCCTGTGGAGCGAGGTGTGGGATTCGCTGGCCGACGCCAAGGCCCGCGAACGCGCCTGGCCGTTCGTCGTCAACGACGTCCTGATCGGGCTGGTGTGGAAAGATCCGGCCGAGAAGATCTCGCTGATGCAGAAGATCAGCACCCAGGAGACGCGCGACCGCGCCGACCTGCTGCTGCGGCTCGAGGCGCAGCCGGCGCTCCGGGAGAAGACCCTGGCGAGCAATGCCTTCCACGCGCCGGCGCCCCTGCTGTACAACGTGCACCGGCTGCTGCTGGGGTCGAGCATGTCCGAGCAGCACGGCCCGCTGCTGCACCGGCGCCTGCTGCACCAGCGCGCCCATGCCCTGGCCTCGATCATGATGGACGGCCTCGCCGAGTACAGTGCCGACCGGCGCAACATGTACGAGGCGGTGCTCGACCAGGGCGTGCAGGGCCCCATCGTGCCGAGCATGCGCGAGGTGGCCGGGCGCCACCTGTACGGCATGATGACGCGTCTGCCGCCCGAACGGCGCGGCGAGAAATGGGTCGCCGAAGCGGTGCGCTGGCTGGGCGACCTCGGCGACGAGAAGTCCGGGCGCCTGCTCGAGCGCATCGCCAACGAGAAGAAGTTCCTGTTCATCCCGGTGTGGCCCGCCGCCTGCCGCGATGCCGCCCGCACCGCCCTGAGCGGCGTGCGGCGACACTAGAGTGATCCGGAGGGGGGGCCGACGTGGCCAAGACGACGTTCAGTGATCTGATCATCCTGCTCTCGGGCGGGATCAACCAGCGGCGGCTGTATTTCGACGGCCACCCGAAGGTGCGCGGCCAGGGCGAGTCGTTCGTCAGGCTGCTGCGCGAGATGCTCGCCGAGTCGGGCGACACCGCCTTCTTCTTCGGCGTGCTCAACGAGAAGTTCGTGCACGAGGGGAAGTACCTGATCGGGCCCTCCATCGCCGGACGCAACCTGCTCCAGTTCGCCGAGAAGATGCAGTGCGGCGGTTTCCGTTTCGGCGAGCGCGTCGAGGCCGACGAGATCGCCGCCTTCTTCCGCGTCGCCGCCGACCTGCGCGACAAGACCGCCCGCCTCGAGGACTCGCAGGCCATGCTGCGGGCCGCGAACATCCGCAACATCGAGCTGACGCCCTTCTACCGCGAGGCCGGCACCGGCCAGGGGCCGACCGCCGAGGAGATCGCGCGCATCGATCCGGGTCTCATCGAGTTCGACTTCTCGGGCTACGAGGGCGAGGAAGGCGGCATGGGGCGCAGCGTGGCCGACAAGCTGGCGCCGATGATGCCCATCTTCCAGTCCATGTTCGCGACGGTGGCCGAGCACACCCTGTCCGTGGCCAACGACCGGGATCTCGACCTGAGCCGGACCCGGGCCGTGGGCGAGTCGCTGTTCAGCGTCTCCGACCAGGAGACCATGGACATCATGACCCTCATGCGCTACCCGGACTACGACAGCTACACCATCGGCCACTCGGTGCGCGTCTCGACGCTGGCGCTGACGGTGGGCCGCGAGATGGGCTGGCCCGACCACATGCTCAGCGAGCTGGCCACCGCCGGCCTGCTGCACGACATCGGCAAGGCCAAGGTGCCCGAGGAGATCCTCTACAAGCCCGGCCGCCTCGACCCGGAAGAGCGCAAGATCGCCGAGAGCCACGCGGCCATCGGCGCCAACATCCTGCTCTCGCGCGGCGAGGCCTCGCCCCTGATCATCGCCGGCGCGTGGGGCCACCACATCCGGCACGACGGCGGCGGCTACCCGAACCCGCCCGAGTGGGCCGTGCTCAGCCCCATCGCCGGGCTGATCCAGATCTGCGACGTGTTCGAGGCCCTCACCGCGGCGCGGCCCTACAAGCTGCCCATGCCGCCGCGCCGCGCCTTCGAGATCATCCTCAAGGACCGCACGGCGTTCTCGCCCGTGGCGACGTCGGCGCTGATCCGCGCCATCGGCCTGTACCCGCCGGGCTCCGAGGTGCAGCTCAGCGACGGCTCGCGCGGCTACGTGGTGCGCAAGGGCCCGGACTGGGAGCAGCCCGAGGTGAAGGTGACGGTGCTGAAGGACGGCACCCGCGTCGATCCGGACGACCAGGTGGTCCGGAAGCTGTACGAGGAGAAGGATCTCGAGGTGGCGGACTTCCTCATGGTCGGCCTGACGCCGGAGGAGACCCGCGAGGCCGCGACGGTGGACGAGGAGATGATGAAGGCCACGGCCGAGCAGATCGATTCGATCATGGAGGACGCGCAGAGCTGATCGCCCGCCGCCCCCGGATACGAAAACCCCCGGCTGACCGGCCGGGGGTTTTTCGTGCGGGGTCGCCTCGGCGAGGGGCCGCGGCGACTACTTCTTCAGCGTCTCCGGCTGCCGGTCCTCGACGGGCGCCGCGGCCGGGGGCGGGGTCTTGCGGTTGCCTGCGCCCATGGAGCAGTTGCCCTCGAAGAACACGCCCTCGTCGATGACCAGGCGCTTGGTCTTGATGTCGCCCTCGACGTGGGAGCCGCTCTGCAGCTCGATCTTGTTCTCGGCGGTGATGTTGCCGTAGAGCTGGCCGCCGATGATGGCGTTCTTCACGTTGCAGTTGGCGTGCACGACGCCGGTCTTGCCGATGACCAGGCTCTCGGGCACCCCGATGTCGCCCTTGAACTCGCCCTCGATCCGCAGGGTGCCCTTCACGTCGACCTTGCCGTCGAACTTGCAGCCCTGGGCGATGATCGAGGTCTGGCCGGCGCTCGGGGCGGTGTTTTCCGGTTCTTTGTTGAACATTCTTCTTCCTCCTTGACCCGGACGACGTCGGACTGGGCCGGTCGTCGGGTGTTCCAGAATGCGGAGCCGAAGGCGGAGCCTACCACCTGCGGCGCGTCTCCACAGCCTATTTCTGTTCGGGCTCGCCCGCCACGATCGTGCGCGGATCGACGGCCTCGCCCTGCTCCCAGATCTCGAAGTGCAGATGGGGGGCCGTCGCCTGGCCGGTGTCGCCCACGTAGGCGATCACCTGGCCGGCCGCGACCCGGTCGCCCTGGCTGACCGCGACCCGGCTGCAGTGGCCGTACACGGTCAAATAACCCAGCCCGTGCTGGATTTCAACGAAGTTTCCCAGGTAGTCGTCGACGCCGGTGCGGGCCACCATGCCGGGCGCGGCGGCCACGATCGGCCCGTCGCGCGGGCCGGCGATGTCGATGCCCGGATGGGCCACGACCCCCCGGGCCGGATTGCCGGTCACGAACTCCTGGGTCACGAATCCCCGGGCGGGCCAGCGGTCGGGCCGGGGGCTCGACACCACCGTCGCCGCCCGTTGCAGGGCCTCGGCCGAGGAACCCGGTTCGCGGTCCATCCAGTCGGCCAGCAGCGAGTCCTCGGCGGCGCTGCCCAGGCCCTCCACGCCCAGCATGAGCAGCACCTGCTCCTGGGCCTGCTGCAGCTCCTCCAGGTTCGCCGCCAGCTCGTGGGCCATCTGCAGCTCGTCGCGCGCCTCGGCCAGCTGCGTCTCGAGCTCCTCGATGGTCTGCCGCTCGTCGTGCTTGGTGGCGAAGCTGGTCATGAGCACGCCCAGGAAGCCCACGAACCCCAGGGCGAGCACGAGCAGCACCACGATCATGCCGCGCGTGATGCCGTACTCGTGCGACGGACCCTCGTCCGACGGCATGAGGATGATCCGGGTATGCGGGGCGATGCGCATGGTCCCTCCGGGGACGTCAGGCGTCCGGACTCTGGCCGGGGGTGCCTGTTCCGTGATCGGTCGGTGACGGCTCCTCGGCCTGGTCGTCGATCAGGGCCAGATGGCCGGATCCGCCGCCCTGGCCCTCCCGCGCCCGCGGGAACCAGAGCGTGAACGCCGTGCCGCGGCCGGGCTCGCTGTCCAGGTCGATGCGTCCCCCGTGCTCATGCACGATGCGGGCCACGATCGACAGGCCCAGGCCCGTGCCCTTGCCGTAGTCCTTGGTGGTGAAGAAGGGCAGGAAGACGCGGTCCTGGGCCTCCCGCGGGATGCCGTCGCCCGTGTCGGCGAAGACGACCTTCAACTCGCCCGCCCCGCCGTCGCTGATCCGCACGTCGATGCGTCCGCCGCCCGACATGGCGTCCAGGGCGTTGGCCAGCAGGTTGAAGAACACCTGCTCGATCTCGTTCCGGTTGCCGAAGATCTCGGTCGGCGTGTCGGCCGTCACCGCGAGCTCGACCGCGGCCACCTTCAGCTGCTTCTCCATGAGGAAGGCCGTGTCGTCGATGATCTCGGCCAGGTCGACGCGGCCGCGCTCGCTGCCCGTGGGGCGCGCGAAGTTCAGCAGGCCCTTGATGATCCCGCGGCACTGCTCGGTCTGCCGGATGATGCGCCGGATGTCCTCGCTGTCGTCCTCGTCCTCGATGGTCTCCTCGAGCATCTGGGCCGAGAGCAGGATCGAACCGAGGGGCGTGTTGAGCTGGTGGGCGATGCCGGCCGCGAGCTGCCCGATGCCCGCCAGCTTCTCCGTCTCGCTCATGCGCGTCTCGAGCTGCTTCTCGCTGGTGATGTCGCGGGCGATGACCGCAAAGCTGTCGGCCTTGTCGGCCATGGGCCCGGAGCCGCCGTGGATGCACGAGAAGGTCAGGCTGAGCTGCAGGGTGGCGCCGTCGCGGCGCGCCACCTGGGTCTCGTAGGTGAGGCTGCGCTGCACGCGCTGCACATCGGCGAAGATCTGCAGCACGGGCAGGTCGAAGCCCATGTCGAGCTTGCAGATGTTCACGCCCAGGGCGTTGCGCCGGAACACGGCGAAGAGCTTCTCGGCCTTCTTGTTCCACTCGAGCACGCGGCCCTTGTCGTCGAGCAGGAAGATGGCCTCGCCGGCGTGGTTGATGATGCTGCGGTACTTCTGCTCGCTGCGCCGCAGCCGCAGGTGGCCGAGCTGGCTGAAGCGCAGACGCAGGAAGAGGCTCCAGCCGAGGATGAGCACGAAGAGCTGGAAGAGGCCGTCGCGCAGGATGTCGATCAGCGCCGCGCCCCCGCGCCACTCCCGCTGCCACAGCGCCGTCAGCGAACCCGTCTCGTGGTACTCGCCGACCAGGCGCGTGAAGGTGAAGACGAGGAACACCACCGACGCCAGCACGAGCAGGCCGAGGATGATCCGCAGCTGCAGGATCCGGCCGACGGCGAAGCGCTCGCCGAGAGAGCGCGCGAGCCGGCGCAGCGGCGGTGACGGCGAGCGACCCTCCATCACAGCTCCGTGTCGACGCCCATGATCTTGAGCAGGCGGACCAGGTCGTCGTCGGAGTAGAACCGCACCTGGATGGCGCCCTTGCCGGTCTTCGCGTCGCGCTCGATGGCCACCGGCGAGCCGTAGACCGCCTCGGCGCGGCCCGCGAGCTCGCGCACGAACGGATCTTCCTGCGAACCGCCGCTGCGGCGCTTCGGCCTGCGCTTCGGTTTCGCGCCGCCGGCCTGCACCCGCTGCTCGCAGTCGCGCACCGACAGCCCGCGCGACGCGCACAGCTTGGCCAGCTGCAGCCGCGCCGGCCCCTCCGGCAGACCCAGCAGCGCCTTGGCGTGTCCGCGCGAGATGCTGCCCGCCTGCAGCAGCGCCCGGATCTCGGGCTCGAGCGTGAGCAGGCGCACCATGTTCGCCACGCCGCTGCGGCTCTTGCCGAGCATGGCGGCCAGCTCCTCCTGGGTCGCGCCGTAGGCGTCCATGAGGCCGCGGTAGGCCTCGGCTTCCTCGATGGGGCCGAGATCCTCGCGCTGGATGTTCTCGAGCAGCGCGATCTTCAGGGCTTCGGTCTCTTCGTAGGTGCAGGTCAGCACCGGCACCTTGGCCAGCCCCGCCAAACGGCTGGCCCGGACGCGGCGCTCACCCGCGACCACCACGTAGGCGAGTTGGGCGGCCGGGGTGGTGCTGTCGGGATGGGGCTGGGCCTTCTCGCCCGCGGCGAGGGGGCGCACCAGCACCGGCTGCAGCACGCCGACCTGGCGGATCGACTCCGCCAATTCTTCTAACTTATTGTTGTCAAACAATTTACGCGGCTGGTCGGGGTTGAACCCGATCGCCTCGAGGGCGACTTCGCGCACGGTTGCGCCGGCGTCGGCCGCCGCCGCGCCGGGGGCGGTCGCCGCGGCCGGCAACGGCATGCCCTTCAGATCGGCGCCGTTCAGCAGTGCCGACAACCCCTTGCCCAGAACTCGGTTCTTGCTCATGGCGACGGGACCTTTCTCCCGGTGGCGCGGCCCGGACGGGCGGCCGCGCACCCGGTCAGGGGTTCTTGGCGATGACTTCCTGCGCGAGCGCCAGGTAGGTGCGGGCGCCGACGCACTCCACGTCGTACAGGAGGATCGGCTTGCCGAACGACGGCGCCTCGCTCAGGCGCACGTTCCGGGGGATCTTCGTCTCGTAGACCATCTCGCCGAAGAAGTCGATGGCCTCTTCGGCCACCTGGTTCGACAGCTTCAACCGCCCGTCCCACATGGTCAGCAGGACGCCCTCGAGCCGCAGGCCCGTATTCAGGCTGCGCTGAACGAGTTGCACCGTGCTCAGCAGCTGGCTGAGCCCCTCCAGGGCGTAGTACTCGCACTGGATTGGGATGAGCACCGAATCGGCTGCGGTCAGGGCGTTGATGGTGAGCATGCCCAGGCTCGGCGGCGTGTCGACGAGGATGAAGTCGTACGAACCCCGCAGACCCCCGATCGCCCGCTTGAGAAATGTCTCGCGGTCATCCTCGTTGACCAGCTCGACTTCGGCGCCGGCCAGGCGGCGATCGGTCGGAATGACGTCCAGAAAACCGATCGGAGAGCCCTGAATGCATCCGTCCACCGCCTCGGCCCCGAGCATGAGTTCATAACTGGTTTTTCCATCGGGGCTTATCCCAACTCCACTCGAGGCGTTCCCCTGCGGATCGAGATCGATCAGAAGGGTGCGTTTTTCCGCGACCGCCAGGCTCGCCGCCAGGTTGACGGCCGTCGTGGTCTTGCCGACCCCGCCTTTCTGATTGGAAATCGCGATGATCTTGGCCATGCCGGCTCATGCCTTTCTCTGGGGAGGGTCGGACCTGCAGGGGTCCCAATGTACGCGCCGCCCGAAACCCGCGTCAAGATCTGGCGATTCGCGGCGCGTGATCAGTGGGGGGTAACTTGGGGACAACTGTTCCACGTGGAACACGGGGAGGTCGGGATCGGCGTTGTTCCACGTGGAACAGTGGCGCCGGCGGTCGTGTGTTCCACGTGGAACACCGGGGGACAACAGTCCGGTCAGGGTCGCTTCAGGGCCGCCTCGTAGGACGAGATCACCAGAGAGGCGGTGCCCCCGGCCCCGGGGCCGACGACGCGGCGCTCGACGGCCCTATATATATAGTCATCGGTCTCGTGTCGGGACCCCACCGCCCCGAGATCGCCGGCCAGCACGTCTGTCCAGGTCTGCTCGGGTGGATAGAAGCGAGCGATCACGATCCGGGCACCGGCAGCCAGGGCCGCCGACCCGGGCGCGGGCTCGAGCCCCTGCAGGACAACGGGGTCCGGCAGATGCAGGGCCTTGAGGGAAATGAGGATCTGTCCCGGCGCGGGTGTGCCGACGGCCGGGCCCGAGCCCTCGCCCCACCGGCCACAGTGCACCGCCAGCGGGCGGCCGGGCGCCAGGTCGGCCTGGCGCTCCAGAAACCAGGCCCTTTTCTCGCGGGGTTCGACCAGTGTGGTGCACAGAGCCGGAAACCGTTCGCCGAACAGCAGGTGCCAGACGATCCCCGGCAGGCCGCCACCCGACCCCAGGTCGAAGTAGGCCGTGGGCTCGACGGTATCCCAGTCGCCCAGGATCTCGTCCCCCAACACCGCTCCCGCGATCCGACACTGGCTGACGAGCTCATCGACACGGCGGGCCGAGTCCTGCCGGCTCACCAGATTGATCTGGCGATTCCAGCGCACGACCTCGGCGGCGTAGGCCCCCAGGCGCCGGTCCAGATCGGTCCGGGGGTCACTCATTCCCGGCCTCGGTTTCGCCGGCCCGCTTCTTCAGGAAAACCGTCAGCACCGCCAGGTCCCCGGCCCGCACCCCGTCGATGCGCCCCGCCTGGCCCAGGGTGTCCGGGCGCACCCGATCGAGTTTCTCGCGGGCCTCGAAACTCAAGGCGGACATGGTTTTATAGTCCATGTCGGACGGCAGCTCATAGGCGTCGAGGTGGGCCTGGTGACGAATCAGGCGCTCGTGCTTGGCGATGTAGCCGTCGTACTTGATGTCGTGGACGACCTGCCGGGCCGCGGCTTCCGCCAGGAAGGGGTTGTCTGTTTCGTCGCGCAGATGCGAAACCCTATTCATGACTTCGGACCAGGATTCCGCGTCGACCTCGGCCTGATGCGGCAGGCTGCCCAGCTCGATCCCGGGAAAGCGGAGGAACTCCGCCGCGGTCAGCCGCTGCCGCGTGTCCCGCGTCACGACGGCCGTCGCCCCGAGCGCCCGTCGGAAGTCGGCCACGAAGCGCCGGCGCGCGTCGAGCACCGCCAGCTCGGGGCCGGGCAGCAGCCCCCCGTCGCGGGCCGCAGCGGCCAGGCGCTCCTCCGCGTTGTCGCACCGCAACCGCAGGCGGTGCTCGGCCCGGGAGGTGAACATGCGGTAGGGCTCCTCGATGTCCTTCGTGACGAGGTCGTCGACCAGCACCCCGAGGTAGGCTTCGTGCCGGCCGAGCTGCAGCGGGTCGCGACCATCGAGGCTGCGCACCGCATTCAGTCCCGCCACGAGACCCTGTCCGGCGGCCTCCTCGTAGCCCGAAGTGCCGAGGATCTGCCCGGCCAAATACAAGCCGGACAACACCTTGGTCTCCAGGTGGGCATGAATCTGCCACGACGGCACGCTGTCGTACTCGACCGCGTAGCCGTACCGCACGAGCTCGGCGCGCTCGAGTCCCGGGATCGAGCGCACGACCCGCTCCTGCACGTCGGCGGGCAAACTGGTGGACAGGCCGTTCACGTAGATCTCGTCCGTGTCCCGGCCCTCGGGCTCGAGGAAGAGCAGGTGCCGGTCCTTGTCGGCGAAGCGCACCACCTTGTCCTCGATGGACGGGCAGTAGCGCGGACCCCGGCCCTCGATCACCCCGCCGTACAGCGGCGACCGATCGAGGCTCGCCGCGATGATGGCATGGGTCGTCGCGTTGGTGTAGGCCAGATGGCAGGCGATCTGTTCGGGCGCGAACCGCCGCGTGCGGAACGAGAAGGGCGTGGGATGCGCGTCGCCCAGCTGCACTGCAAGCTGTTGGAAGTCAATGGAATCGGCCCGCAGGCGGGGCGGTGTGCCCGTCTTCAGGCGACGCAGGGCGAAGCCGTAGTCGGCCAGGCTCCCGCTCAGGCCTTCGCTGCTCGCGGCGCCCTCGCGTCCGCCACTGGTCCGGGCATCACCCACGTGCATGAGGCCCTTCATGAAGGTGCCGGTGCAGAGGACCACCCGCGGTGCCCGCACCTCGCGCGTCCCCACGACCACGCCTTCGATGCGCCGGTCGGCGTCGGCCCCGGCCACCAGCAGTCCGGCCACGTCGCCGCCGATGACCGTCAGGCCGGGCTGGGCGTGGCAGGTCGCCGTCATGGCCGCCTGGTAGGCGTGCTTGTCGGCCTGGGCGCGGGGCGACTGCACGGCCGGCCCCTTCTTGGTGTTCAGCACGCGGAACTGGATGCCCGTGGCGTCGATGGCCCGGCCCATCTCGCCGCCGAGGACGTCGATCTCCCGCACGAGATGCCCCTTGCCGAGGCCTCCGATGGCGGGGTTGCAGGGCATGCGGCCGATCTCGGCCGGATCGTGGGTCACCAGCGCGCAGCGCGCCCCGAGACGGGCCGCCGCCAGGGCCGCCTCGATGCCCGCGTGGCCGCCACCGACCACGATGATGTCGAATTCGTTGTGGGACAACGCGTTACTTTCCGACACAGAACCGCTTGAAGACGCTCTCGAGCACCTGCTCGCTGAAGACACGCCCCGACACCTCGCCCAGGTGGCCCAGAATGGGCGCCAGGAGCGAGCCGACAATCTCGTCACCGGGCGCGGTGGCGGCAACCTCGTCGCGCAGGCGCACCAGGTCGTCGCGGCAGGCGCCCAGCTTGTGCAGGTGCCGTTCGTTCAGCACGACACCGAGGGCGATGGCCTCCTCGAGCCGGAAGCCGGCAACCACGGCGTCGAGCTCCGCCCAGACGGACGCGATCCCGCTGCCGTCGGGACTCGCCACGATCGGCTCGCCCGCGGGCGCCGCGAAACCGGGCGCGAGATCGCCCTTGGTCCAGACGCGCAGCACCGGCGTGCCGTCCGGAACGACGAGTTCCGTCGGCGCCTCTCCGGCCACCGCCAACGCGAGGACCACGTCCGCCTCGGCGACCTGCCGGCGCGCACGTTCCATGCCGAGGCCCTCGACGCGTCCGCCGTCGCTGCGCAGACCGGCCGTGTCGTGCAGCACCCACACCGTCCCGTCGCGGTGCCGGCGCGCGCTGATCACGTCGCGCGTCGTACCGGCCTCGGCATCGACGATGGCGCGCTCCTCGGCGAGCAGCGCATTGAAGAGCGACGACTTTCCCACGTTGGGCGGACCCGCGAGGACCACGTGCACGCCATCGCGCAGCAGGCGTCCGGCCGGCGCCATGGCCACCAGCCGCCCGAGGCCGGCGATGCTCGTGTCGAGCACGCGGCGCACCGTGTCCGCGCCGACGCCCATGTCCTCGTCGTCGCTGAACTCGAGCCCCCCTTCGAGCCGGGCCAGCAGGTCGAGCAGCGGACCTTCCACCGCGGCCAGCTGGTCGTCGAACCCGCCGAGCAGTTGGCGCACGGCGGCCCGGGCCGCATGGTCCGACGGAGCGTGGATCAGGTCGGCCACCGCCTCGGCCTGGTCGAGGCTGAGCTTCCCGTTGAGGAACGCGCGGCGCGTGAACTCCCCGGCCGTCGCCGGTTCGGCTCCGGCCACCCGGCAGGCCGCCACGACCATCCCGGCCACGACGCGGCCACCGTGGCAGAAGAACTCGACCACGTCTTCACCGGTGGCGCTGTGGGGGGCCACGAAGGGCAGAGCGATGGCCTGATCGATCTCGGAAATGGCTGTGCCCGATTCGGTTGGAGATTTCAGTATACCGTATACAGCGCGCCGCGGGGTGGGCTGCGGCCCGAAACCGGGACCCGAGAAGACCTTGTCCGCGATCGCGAACGCGTCCGGACCACTCAGGCGCACCACCGCCAGCCCGCCTTCGCCAGGCGGCGTCGCCACCGCGACGATGGTCTTCTCCACGCGCTCTCTCGACATCGGATCACCTCGGATTTCCACACCGGGCCGGCCCTGTCCGGCGCCCCAAAAGCCAGGGGCGACACCCGCCGGCGTCGCCCCTGAATCTAACCCAACCGATCGCGAAGATCAGTCGCGAACTACTCTTCCTCGTCGGAGCGGCCGCCGCCGGACTCGCTGTCGTCCGCCAGCGCGACGACCACGTGCTTGCCGCCGCCACCGAACTCGGTGAAGGTCGTCACGCCGTCGATCTCGGCCACGTGCAGGTGGATGACCCGCCGCTCGCGAGCGCCCATCGACTCGAAGTGGTAGGGACGACCCGTCTCCTCCACCTCGGCGACGGCCTCGTCGGCGCGTTCGATCAGCGCCTCCTCGCGACGGTCGCGGTACGAGTTGATGTCGAGGTTCATGCGCACGCGGTCGTCGACCGCGTTGCTCGCCATGCGCTCGACCAGGTGCTCGACCGCATCGACCGTCTGGCCGTGGCGGCCGATGAGCATGCCCGCATCGTCCTCGTCGTCGGACGCGATCCGCACGCGGCGGTACTCGCCGTCCTCGACGGTGACGTCGCACGGGAAGCCCGCCCGCACCAGCATGCCGCTGGTGAGCTCGCGCAGGGCGTCGTTGAGCCCGGCTTCGGTGACGCCGGCCAGGGCCTCGGCGTACTTCGTCGCCGGCACGGCCTCGACGATGATCTCGTCGGCCGACCCCAGGCTCGCCGCCGCCGCCCGGCCGCGCTCGGGGCGCCGCGAGCCGCCCGACGGGGAGCGGCTCGGCTCCGGCGTGTCGGGCAGCACCTCGACGGGCTTGCGGTTCTTCACCGCCGGATTGTCGCGCCGAGGCAGGCGGGCGCCGAGGCCGCCGCCCCAGCCGCCGCGCTTGGGCTTGGCCACCACCGGCGCCACGGGCGCCGCGTCGACGGTCGACTCCGCATCGGGTGCCGCCGCCACCGCAGTCTCGACTTCCGGAGTCGCCACCGCCGCCGGTGCGGGAGCCGGAGCAGCTTCCACGACCGGCTCCGGGGCCGGGGGCGGCGTCGGCCGCTCCCGGCGCGGGGCCTCGTCGGAGGCGCTCATGCTGCGGGTCTCGTCGCTCAGGCGGTGCTCGCCGGCCACCTCGGCCGCCGGAAGCTCGCGGCGACTGCGCGAACGCTTGGCCGGCGCGTCGTCGGTGCGCCGGTTGCCGTCGACCTCGCGGGTTTCTGCCCGGGCCGCCGGACGACGGGGCTCCCGCTCGTTGCCGCGGCTGTCGTCGTCCCGGACGTTGCCGTTGACCTCGCTCGCCACCACGTCGTTCTGGTCGTCGCGATCCCGGCCACGGCCACGGCCGCGCCCCCGGCTGCCACGACGGCTGCGGCCGCGCTTGTCTCCGTCCCGGCCACCGTCGTCGTCGCGCCGGCGACCGTCGTCGCGGGCGCTCGTCTGCTCGGCGCCCGCGGCGGCCTGCACCTGATCCTGGCCGCGGTCCTC
>JAGRNP010000070.1 GCA_020440705.1 bacterium
GGCCGCGGCGGCCCGGGCCACGGCGCGTGCGAGGGGCGGCAGACCCGGCGACGGTTCGCGGGCGGCAATCGGTGCGGGGGACGGCGCCATGCCGGGCAGGGCGTAGTCGGCGGCGTAGATGTCGCGCACGGCGGCCAGGGCGCGGGGCGAGGCCAGGGCGGCGGCCGGTTCGCGCCGCGACGGGTAGAGGTGGGGCCAGACGATCGGGCCGTGGCCGGGCGCCACGCGGTCGAGCCAGGCGGCCGTGTCGTCGGCCAGGTGCTCGAAGCGCAGCAGGTGGCCGACGGCGAGGTCGTCGCGCGCGTCGACCAGGTAGCGGTGCTGGGGCACGAAGAGGTTGAAGTGGCCGAAGGCCATCAGGTCGCCCAGGCGGCGGTCGGCGGCCGCGAGCCCGTCGGCCCAGGGGCGCACGTGGTCGTCGTAGAAGGCGTCGAAGTGGTCGAGGAAGTCGGCCGGGCCGGCGAAACGGTCGAGGCCGAGTTCGGCCGCGAGGTCCGGGTTGCCGACCGCGCCGCGCCACAGCACCGACGGGCGCCCGCCCAGCCAGGCGAAGGCGCTGACCAGGCGGTCGAGGGGCTCGCGGATCACGGCCACGGTCCGGGCGTGGTCGGCGGTGGGCAGGGTGGCCAGCGGGCGGTGGGTGCGCACCGCCAGGCGGTCGGCGGGCAGATGCTCCTGCAGGACCCGCGTGAGGCTGGTGCCGGCCGTCTTGGCGATGTGGATGAACACCACGGGCGTGTCGGGGGCGGCGCTCACGGCTCGCCGCACACGGCGGCGACGGCCGCGGGCAGGCGCGCGATGCGGCGCGCCGCGTAGTCGAAGCTCACCAGGCCGGTCTCGACCAGGGCGATCGGGTCGGCGCCGCCGTCGGGCCGCGGCCGGGTGACGCGGCAGGCCAGCCGGAAGCCGCTGCGCCCGGCCTCGACCGCACCCAGTTCGAACGCGAGCTCGTCGCCGGCGAAGCCCTCGCCCTGGTACACCACCGCGGCGTCGGCCATGATCAGGCTCGCGCCGGCGCAGTCCAGTTCGCTCCAGCCGTGGGACGCCAGCCAGGCCACCCGCGCCTCGTGCACGAGGGAGAGCAGGCGGTCGTTGCCCAGGTGCCCGCCGTAGTTCAGGTCGGTGGTGCGCACGCTCTGGTGCATGCGGAAGGGGTAGGCGTCGAGCGGCTGCAGTTGCACGCGGGGCATGGCCCCTCCTTTCGGGTTCAGCCCACCAGCACGCCCGCGATGGTGGCGGTCAGCCACGAGGCCAGGGCGCCGCCGAACATGGCGCGCAGGCCGAGGGCCGCCACGTCGGCGCGGCGGCCCGGCGCGATGGTGCCGATGCCGCCGATCTGGATGGCGATGCTGCTGAAGTTGGCGAAGCCGCACAGGGCGTAGGTGGCGATGACCACGCTGCGCGGCGAGAGGGTGCCGGCGTGCATGGCGTCGCCGAGGGCGATGTAGCCCATGAACTCGTTGACGGCGATCTTGGTCCCGAGCAGGTTGCCGAAGACGTGGGCCTCGGCCCAGGGCACGCCCATGACCCAGGCCACCGGCGAGAACACCCAGCCGAAGATCTTCTCCAGCGAGAGCCCGACCCAGCCCAGGCCGTAGTTCACCATGGCCACCAGCGCGATGAAGGCCAGCAGCATGGCGCCCACGTTGGCGGCCAGGCGCAGGCCCACGCCGGCGCCGCCCGCCGCGGCGTCGAGCACGTTGGCGTACTCGCGGGGCACCTGCAGGTCGACCGTGCCGCGGGTGGGCGAGGGTTCGGTCTCCGGGAACATGATCTTGGCGACGACCAGCGCCGCCGGCGCCGACATGACGCTCGCCGAGAGCAGGTGGCCGGCGTCGATGCCGAAGCGCACGTAGGCCGCCATGACCCCGCCCGCCACGGTGGCGAAGCCGCCGACCATGACCGCCATGAGCTCGCTGCGGGTCATGGTGGGCAGGTAGGGCTGGATCACGAAGGGGGCCTCGGTCTGGCCCACGAAGATGTTCGCCGCGCAGCTGAGCGACTCCGAGCCGCTGGTGCCCATGGTGCGCTGCATGACCCAGGCCACGCCCGTGATGATGCGCTGCATGAGGCCCAGGTGGTACATCAGGGCCATCAGGCTGCTGAAGAAGATGATCGTCGGCAGGATGTGGATCACGAAGACCGTGCCGATGGGCATCAGCTGCCCGCTGACCGAGTTGGTGACCTGGATGTAGCCGGCCTCGGGGTTGGCGAAGGCCACGAGATCCTCGCCGGTGCGGTAGAGGTTGCCCCACATGAAGGCCGCGCCGGCGTCGGTGAAGCCGAGCAGGCGGGTGACGAAGCTGCGCGCCGCGCCGAAGACGACCTGGCCCCAGGGCGTGCGCAGCAGCAGCACCGCCAGCAGGAACTGCAGGCCCAGCCCCCAGCCGACCACGCGCCAGGGGAAGCGGCGCCGGTTGTTGCTCGAGGCCCAGGCCAGACCGAGCAGCACGAAGATGCCGAGGAGGGAGACGAGGTTCTGCACGGGTGGTCGGCTCCGGAAAGGGGGAGAAGCGGCTGTCCAGATGCCGATTATCGGGAATCGGCCCGGAGCGGTCCACCTCGATTTTGCCATCGCGATTGATGGGCCGGCGCCGATGCCGTAGATTCAGGTCATGAAGGGGATCGCGCCACACCACGCGGCGATCCGGCTCCCCCGGATCCGACCGCAGCACCTCGGACCGCCGGCCTGCGCGCTGGCGCTGGTGGTGCTGCTGATGCTCGGCGCCGGCTGCCGCGACGAGGCGCCGGTGGCGCCGCCCGGCGGCGACGAGCCGCCGGAGATCAACTTCGCCTTCCTGCCCACGGCCCAGGGCCAGCGGATCACGACCCGCGACACGCTGCGATTCCTCGTCACCACCGACGCCCCTGCCGGCTGCACCTGCGCCTGGCGCCTCGGCGACGATCCGGTCTCCGCCACCGAGGCCTACACCTTCGTGCCCAGCGCGCCGGGCATCGACACGCTGCGGGTCGCCGCCGCCGTCGACCGGGCGACCAGCACCTACTACTGGGTGATCGAGACGGTCGAGTTCGACGTGCCGCTGCCGCCGGTGGTGCCGCTGATCACCGCCCGCGAAGGCACCGCGCCGGGCGAGGCCATCGTCACCTGGCAGCAGGTCGTCGACGCGGAAGTGCGCGTGGTCGGCTACGCGTTCGCGGCGTCGCCCGACGGGCCCCTGACCGAGGAGAACTGGGAGCAGAACGAGCAGGGGCGGGTGCCGTTCGTGCCCGAGACACCGTTCTACGTGGAGATCCTCGACGGGGAGGCCGGGCTGGTGCCCGGCCAGATGGCGTGGTTCTACGTGCGGTCGTACGACGTCTACGGGCGCCTGTCGCGGCTGGGCAACAGCGCGCGCACGCGGGTGCCCGGCGAGTGGTGGCTCTCGGGCAGCCTGGTCGACGGGGCCGGGGCGCCGGTGGCCGGCCAGGAGGTGCGCGTGGACGGCGATCGCCTCGGGGTGCTCTCGGCAGCCGACGGGACCTTCCGCCTCGGCCCCCTGCTCGACCTCGATCCGACCGGCGCCATCCGCGTGGTCGGCTCGGACATCCCGGACGAGGGCTGGTGCGGCTTCACGTCGGGCGCACTGGACACCATGAGCGGCAACGACGTGCGGATCGTCATGTTGCCGCGCCGCGACCTCGCCGACGGCTGCGACTTCTACGAAGGCGAGTGGCTGCCGTTCTTCCGGCACATGACGAACACCCGCATCGTGGCCACCGACCCGGCGGCGAGCCTGCTCTGGTCGTGGCCCGAATATCCGGTCGACGTGTGGGTGCCCGAAGGGTCGGGCTTCTCGGGGCTCGACTTCGCGGCGGCCATGCGCGCGGCCATGGCCACCTGGAACCTGCACCTCGGGGAGGAATACCTGCGCGAAGCCGCCGACGAGGCCTCGGCGGACGTGATCTGCGAGTACGTGGACGACCTGCCCGGCGCCTTCGGCAAGGTCACCCTGACGGCCCCGGCGGGATACAACCTCAGCGAGATCATCCCCCAGCGCATGCTGCTGCGCCTGGACCGGGGCATCACCGGACAGGACGTCCTGGACATCGTCACGCTGCACGAACTGGGTCACGTCCTCGGCCTGGCCAACCACGTGGCGTGCGGCAACGGCGGCTACCTCATGACCCTCGGCCTGGCCGTGGCCAACCTCGACCTGCCCGTGCCCATCCACATCGACGAGCTCGATGCGGTGCGCGCCCTGCGCCAGCTGCCCCAGGGCACGAACATGGCGCTGTACCGCGTCGGGCCGTGAGGGCGGGCCGCCGGCGGCGCCCCGCGGTGTCCGGCTACCCGTCCGTCCCATCCTCCGCATACGCCGGATACTCCGTGTAGCCCGCCGGATCCTGACCCGGCGCGTACCACGTCGCCATGTCCGACAGCGGCGCCTCGGGCCAGCCGTGGCGCCAGCGCGCGGGCAGGTCCGGGTTGGTGATGAAGGGGCGGCCGACGGCGATCAGGTCGGCGGCGCCGCGGGCCACGGCGGCGGCGGCGGTGTCGCGGTCGTAGCCGCAGGCGCCGATGAGGGTGCCGGGGAAGACGGCGCGGAAGTCCTCGAGGGTCATGGGGTCGCCGAGCTGGTGGAAACCGAAGGCGAGCCCGTCGACCACGTGCAGGTAGGCCAGGTCGAGCTTGCCGAGCTGGGTGGCGGCGTAGGTGAACTGGGCGCGGAAGTCGGGCGAGCCCATGTCGTTGAAGGCGCCGTTGGGGGACAGGCGCACGCCCACGCGGCCGGGGGCGAAGGCCTCGAGGCAGGCCACGACCACCTCGCCGAGCAGGCGGTAGCGGTTCTCGACGCTGCCGCCGTAGGCGTCGGTGCGGTGGTTGGTCTTCGACTGGAGGAACTGGTCGAGCAGGTAGCCGTTGGCCGCGTGCACCTCGACGCCGTCGAAGCCGGCGCGCTCGGCGCGGGCGGCGGCCGCCGCGTAGTCGGCCACGACGAGGGCCATCTCCTCGCGGGCCAGCGCGCGCGGGGTCTCGTAGGGCTTGCGGCCCGCCGGCGTGTGGATGCCGTCGCCCTCGAGGCGCACCGCCGAGGCCGAGACGGGCAGCTCGCCGTCGTGGAAGTCGCTGTGCGAGGCGCGGCCCATGTGCCAGAGCTGCAGGAAGATGCGGCCGCCGGCGGCGTGCACCGCGTCGGTCACCTGGCGCCACGAGGCCTCCTGCTCGTCGGTGTAGATGCCCGGCGCACCGACCCAGCCGTTGCCCTGCGTCGAGACCGAGGTGGCCTCGGTGATGAGCAGACCCGCGCCCGCGCGCTGGGTGTAGTACGCGGCCATCAGCGGCGTGGCGATGCGCCCGGGCCCCGCCTTGGAGCGGGTCATGGGCGCCATGGCGATGCGGTTGGCCAGGCTGAGGGGACCGACGCGGACGGCGTCGAAGAGGCTCGGCGAGGAGGGGGACATGGTGTTCCTTTCGCGCGCCCGGGAAGCGGAGCGGGGCCCCGCGCGGGATCGGCCGCGGCGCGCCGGCGGCCGATCCGGAATGGATGTTCTCGAACGGCCTTCGCCGCTCCACCCCCGGATCCACCGGCCATGATAGCTGCAAGGTGGTTGGGCCGCCTCCCGTTGCGACGCCCCGGGGGGCGGCCTAGATTGTGGAACGATCGATCTGGGTCCCCGAAGGGAGTGTCCGTGCCCCGCCCCCGCAGTTTCGACGCCGACGAGGTCCTGGCCGGGGCCGTGGCCATGTTCCGGGCCCACGGCTACGAGCGGACCAGCGTGCCCGAGCTCACCGAGCGCCTGGGCATCTGCCGGCAGAGCCTGTACGCCACCTTCGGCGACAAGCGCGGCCTCTACCTGCAGGCCCTGGCCGCCTGGGGCCGCGACGAGGTCGACGGCAAGCTGGCCCTGCTGGCGGCCGAAGGCTCACCCCTCGCCCACGTGCGCACGCTGGTGCGGGGCTTCGCCGCCCTGGCGTCCACCTGCCCGGCGGCGGGCTGCTTCACCGTCACGGCCATGGTCGAGTCGCGCGACGACCCCGAGGCCGTGGCCGTGGTCGCCGCCCAGGTCGCCCGCTTCGAGGACGGGCTCCACGCCGCCCTGGCCGAGGCCCGCGCCGGCGGCGAGCTGCGCCCCGACGCCGACCCCCGCCGCCTGGCCCGCACCATCACCACCGCCATGTACGGCCTGGGCCTGGTGGTGCGTCTGCCCGATTCGGCCGGCCGCATCGCCGACACGGTGGCCACCCTGCTGGCGCTGCTGGACGAGGCCGCCGCCGGGCGGTCCGGTTGACGCTGCCCGCCGTCCGGTGGTACGTTGGCGGCCGGTGAAACCTCTCGCTCGTCTCACCTTGGCAGGACGTGAACCGACCGGTCCGCCGGCGCTCCACCCGGGACGTCGCCGTGTGCCCGGTCCACAACCGGATGTTTCGGGTCCGATTTCCCTGGGGGCACCATGGTCGGCAAGACGCTGCTGCACTACGAGATCCGCGCGCAGATCGGTCGCGGGGGCATGGGTGAGGTCTTCGCCGCCCACGACACGAAGCTGGGGCGCGACGTCGCCCTGAAGATCCTGCCCGCCGAACTGACCGGCGACCCGGAACGCGAAGCCCGCTTCCACCGCGAGGCGCGGGCCCTGGCCAGCCTGCAGCACCCCAACGTGGCCTCGGTGTACGGCTTCGAGGAGGCCGACGGGATCCGCTTCCTGGTCATGGAGCTGGTGTCCGGCACGGAGCTGACGACACGCATGGCCGCGGGCGCCCTGCCCGCCGACGAGGTGCGCCGCCTCGCGCGCCAGCTCGCCGCCGGACTCGAGGCCGCCCACGAGAGCGGCATCGTGCACCGCGACCTCAAGCCGGCCAACGTCATGGTCAGCGACGACGGCGAGGTGAAGATCCTCGACTTCGGCCTGGCCCAGGCCTGGCTCGGCGACAGCCCGAACCAGTCCGAGTCGTCGGCCATGCCCACCATCACCGCGGCCATGACCCAGGTGGGCGCCATCCTGGGCACCGCCGCCTACATGAGTCCGGAGCAGGCGCGCGGCGTGAACGTCGACCGGCGCACCGACATCTGGGCCTTCGGCGTCATCCTCTTCGAGATGCTCACCGGCGAGCAGCTCTTCCAGGGCGAGACCGTGAGCGACACCCTGGCCGCCGTGCTGCGCAAGGATCCCGAGTGGGACCGGCTGCCCGTGGACGAGGCGCCCGAGCTGTGCCGGCTCGTCGAGCGCTGCCTCGAACGGAACCCGAAGCAGCGCCTGCGCGACATCGGCGAGGCGCGCATCTTCCTGCAGGACGGCGGGGAGAGCGGCACCAACCTGAGCTTCAGCATGCTCGGCGCGCGGCAGGCCGTGGTGGAGGTCGAGCGCCGGCGCCCGGTGTGGGTGCTGGTGGCGATCGCGGCCGCGGCCCTGCTGGTGGGGACGGGCCTGGGCTGGAAGGTGCTGTCCCGGCCCGCGCCGGCGCCGGTGATCCACGCCATGGTGCCGCCGCCGCCGGGAGGCGAGTACGCCCTGGAGCAGTCCGCCCCGGGGGCCGTCGCCGTGTCGCCGGACGGCACCATGATCGCCTACTGCGCCCGGGTCGACGGGGCCAAACGCCTGATGCTGCGCCGTCTGGACCAGGGCGAGGCCGTCGCCCTGTCCGGCACCGAGGAGGCGGCCTACCCCTTCTGGTCGGCCGACAGCCGCTCCATCGGGTTCTTCATCGTGCAGGACCAGAAGCTGCGCAAGGTGGCCGTGTCCGGCGGACCGCCGGTGACCCTCTGCGCGGCCAGCAACGGCAAGGGCGGCTCCTGGAACGCCGACGGCGAGATCATCTTCGCGGCGTCGGCCGGCAGCGGCATCAGCGTGGTGCCCGAGTCGGGCGGCGATCCGCGCGAGTTGACGAAGACCGGCAACGGCTACGATTCCCACCGGCATCCGCGCTTCCTGCCCGACGGCCGGCACTTCCTGTACACCGCGCGCACCAGCAGCGGGGGCGATGCGAACGCGGTCTTCCTGGCCTCCCTGGACACGACGTTCACGCCCCGCCAGATCGCGACCTCCGACAGCGACGCCGACTACGGTTCGGGCCACCTGCTCACCGTGCGCGAGGGCGTGCTGATGGCCACGCCGTTCACGCCGGACATGGAGAAGATCACCACGACCGGCACGCCCATCGTCGAGAACGTGCTGACCCTGGAAGGGGCGGCGCTGTCGGTCTTCTCGCCGGCGGCCTCGGGCATGCTGGCGTACCAGACCGGCACGGCGGCCGGGGGCGAGAAGCAGCTCTACTGGCGCGACCGGGAGACCGGGGCGCTGGTGGAGGTCGGGGAGCCGGGGCTGTTGTCCCACCCGTCCATCTCGCCCGACGGCACGAAGGCCCTGGTCGAGATGGACAGCGAGTCGGACTCGGGGATCGATCTGTGGCTGGTCGAGTTGGACACGGGGCTGCGCACGCGCTTCACCTTCGCCGCCGGCGACGAGATCCGGCCGGTCTGGACACCGGACGGGAGCAGGGTCATCTACCAGGCCGGGCCGGCCGGGGCCTTCCAGCTGATCGAGCAGCCGGTCGAGGGACAGGGGGGAGCGGCGATCCTCTTCGAGTCGAAAGACGAGGTCGGGCCGACGGACGTCAGCCCCGACGGCCGCCATCTCCTGTTCAACAGGACGCCCGAGGGCTCCGACGTCTTCTCGATGTGGCGCCTGGACCTGACCGGGGCGGAACCGGAGCCGGTCGAGGTGTACTCTCTGCCCGACCAGAATTCCGGCGGCGGGACGTATTCCCCGGATGGCCGCTGGATCGCGTTCCACCACATCACGCCGCAGGGGCTCGACGTCTTCGTCATCCCCGCCGCCGGGGGCGCGCGCAAGTGGCAGATCTCCACCGACGGGCGGGTGTATCCCATCTGGGCGGCCGGAGGCACCGAGCTGTGGACCGTCGGATTCGACGGCGAACTGCTCGTCTTCACCGTCGACGGCAGCGGCGACACCTTCCGGGTGCGCGGCTCGAGCACCTCGCTGCGGGTCGAAGGGCCGACCTACGACGGCAACACCTACGACCTGGACCCGAACGGCGGCCGGCTGCTCGATGCCGCCGACAACCAGGCGGTCCGGTCCGAGTCCTCGCTGATCCAGTTCGTGACCGACTGGCAGCGCGGGCTGATGAGGTAGGGCGATGGGCGCGGCGCGCGGAGGGCGATCGATCGCCGCGGCGGCCCTGGTCGCCGCCGTGCTGATCGGGTGGCCGGCCGGGGCCGCCGACGCCCCGCGCCGCATCGACTTCCGCACCCGCACCATGGGCACCACCGCCACCCTGAGCCTGGTGACGGCCGACTCGGCGGCCGTGGCCGATCTGGCCTACCGCGCCCTGCTCAGCCTGCACCACACCGACTCCCTGATGACCAACTGGACCGACACCAGCGAGACCGCCCGCATCAACCGCCTGGCCGGGCGCGAGACGGTGCGTCTCGACCCGGAGGTGGCGCAGGTGCTGGCCGTGGCGGCGCGGGTCGGGCGGGAGAGCGGGGGGGCGTTCGACCTGACGGTCGAACCGCTGGTGCGGCTGTGGGGCTTCCTCGCCGGCCAGCCGGCGGTGCCCGATTCGGCGGCCATCGCGGCGGCGCGCCGCCGCGTCGGCTGGGAGCACCTGGACCTCGACGCGGCCGCGGGCACCCTGCGCTTCACCACACCCGACGCGCGCATCGACCTGGGCGGCGTGGCCAAGGGCTACGGCGTGGACCGGGTGGCCGGACTGCTGCGGCAGGCCGGCGTGCGCGACGCCCTGATCGACCTCTCGGGCAACATGGTCGCCCTCGGCCACGCCCCCGGCCGGAATGACGGCTGGGTGCTGGGCGTGCTCGATCCCGAAGGTTCGGGCGAGCACCTGGCCACCGTGGGCCTCGGCGACGGGGCCATCGCCACGTCGGGCAACTACCTGCAGTACGTCATGGCCGACATGGGCGGCCGGCCGCGCCGCTACGGCCACATCCTCGACCCGCGCACGGGCTGGCCCGCGCAGGGGGTCGCCTCGGCCACGGTCATCGCACCGGACGCCACCACGGCCGACGCCTGGGCCACGGCCCTGGTGGTGCTGCCGCCGGACGAGGCGCGGGCCGTCGCGCGGGCCCACCCCGAGCTGCAGGTGATCCTCGTCGCGCACCCCGCCGACGGGGTGCAGGTCATCTGGGTGGAGGAGGATCTCCGCCCCCGCGTGGATCTGAACCCGCGCGCCGCCGCCCGCTGCGAGCTGCGCTCCTTCTAGTTTCCCGTTCTCCCTTCCCGCCAGGGCACCCGCCGCCCGGCCTGCGCCGACGGAGCGGATCTTGCTGCGCCCCTGCCCAGGCCTTCCGACGGGAAGGCCGGGAAGGAATCGCCCTCCCTCATGAGGAAGCACGGACCCCGACGGGGAAGGCGCCGATCGCGCATTCCGAAGCGTCGGACGGTCCCGAATCAGGGCAAAAAGCCTCTCGATTGACGGAGGCCAGGACGCCCGGCGAATCCGCCGTTCAAGTTCCGCCCGCTCCCGACCGATATCCGGGACCGGGGCGAAACAAGACAAATAGGGGAGTGTTTCGCGTGAATCGCCGCAAGACCATGATCGTCCGCGTGGGGACCGCGTGCGTCCTGTCGCTGCCGCTGGCCGCGGCCGGCTGCCGCAGCGCGTCGCCCACCGCGACGGAGCCGCCCACCGGCGGCCGCGAGCTCGTGCTCGACGAGGCCGCGTTCGTCGCGACCGTCGGGCCGATCCTCACCAGCCGGGGCTGCGACAACGTCGCCTGCCACGGCGGGGGCCTGCGCGGCACCTTCCAGCTTTCGCCTGCCGACGCCAAGGACTACGACTTCGACTTCGTCCAGGCCCGCCTGCAGGTCGATGCGGTCGACCGCGAGGCGAGCAACCTGCTGCTCAAGCCCCTCGACCCGGCGGCCGGCGGCGTGGCGCACACCGCGCCCGCGTCCGAATCGGGCTTCCTCGACGCGGCCGATCCGGACTTCCAGGCGATCCGCGCCTGGATCCTCGCGGGGGAGCTGCGATGAGCGCGCGCGCCCCGGGCAGCCTGGTTCTCCTGCTCCTGCTGGGCGCCGCGGCGTCGGGGACACCCGTGCGCGCCGCGGACGCGGCGCCGGCGACCGCGGCCGCCGACACCACGGCGACCGCCGACGGCCTGCACTACCTGGTGCCCGAGCTGCGCGGCGGCGCCACGCATCTGAGCGCCGGCCCGCGGCAGTTCCGCCGCCGGGTCGCCTTCAGCCCGGCCGTCGGACGCTTCGGCGCCGACGACCTGTTCGCCCTGCGCCTCGCCTTCAACCCGGACCGGTGGCTCGGCTACGAGATCTCACTGGGCCACAACCCGTCCGGCTCGCTGCATGCGGTGCTGCACACCCTGAACGTGCAGCTCCGCTACCCGCTGTCCGGACGTCTGCAGCCGTACGCCAGCCTCGGCTACGGGATGATGACCGCCTACCCGGGCCAGGCCATCGAGGCCGACCCGGTCACCAAGAACGTCGTCGCCTTCGGCGGCGGCCTCGAAGCCTATCTGCGGGACGACGTGGCCCTGCGGGGCGAGGCGCGCAACGCCGTCGTCCTGGGCCAGGAACGCGGCGAGCAAGACACCGTCGCCTACTCGTACGCCGAGCTCACGCTCGGCCTCGTGTTCTACCGGAGCCTGGGGGACTGATCCGGACGGCCGGGCCGCGCAGGCCGGGCCGGACGGGATGGGAGATGTCATGAGGAACCCGATCACGCAACCGAACCGTCGCCCCTGGGCCGTCGCGGCCCTCGTGGGGCTGCTCGCGGCCGCGGGGGGCTGCCGCGACAGCGCGCCCGACGACCTGATCGGCCAGGAGGACACGACCGTCGCCCTGGTCTTCGTCAAGACCGAGGGCGAGGAGACCCTGAACCGCTCGCGGGCCTCCGGCAACCTGTACCGGCTGGCGCCCATCTCGCCCGACGGCGAGGTGACGCCGATCACGAACTTCACGGGCGCCGCGGTCTTCGACCCCTGCGTCTCGTTCGACGGCGAGCGCATCCTCTTCTCGCTGCGGCGGCAGGGCGACGCCCACCAGAACATCTGGGAGATCCGCGCCGACGGCACCGGCCTGCGCCAGGTGACCAGCGGCGGCGGCGACGACTTCGATCCCCTGTACCTGCCCGACGGGCGCATCCTCTTCACGAGCTCGCGCCACGGCGGCATGGACGAGTACAACCACGCCCCGGCCGAGGTGCTCTACACCTGCAACGCCGACGGCTCGGACCTCAAGCGGCGCTCGTTCAACATGAGCGACGACTTCGATCCGGCCCTGCTGCCGGACGGCCGCGTCATCTACACGCGCTGGGAGCATTTCGGGACCTTCAACCGCTTCCCGATCTTCGTCGCCAACCCCGACGGCACCCACAGCTTCCACAAGTACGGTCCGCACAACCGCAACTTCTTCCACCCGCAGGTCATGCCCGACGGCCGCATCATCGCCATCGAGTCGACCATGGTGAACGAGGACTCGGGCCCGATCGCGGTGCTGAAGCTCGAGACGGGTCCGGCCGATCCGGCCATCGGGGGCAACGACGAGCACTGGAACGTGCTCACCGACCAGGTGAACAACGACGGGGCGCCCTGGCCCCACGGCGTGTTCAAGTACCCCTTCCCCCTCGGCGGCAACCGCTACGTGGCCAGCTACACGCTGCCCGCGGCGGCCGAGGAGGACGTCGACTACGGCCTGTACACCTTCACCCTCGAGCAGACGGGGTCGGGCACGGACGAGTCGCCGGCCACCTTCAGCATCAGCGACCTGACCTTCCTCTACAACGACCCGAACTGGAACGAGTACGACGCCCAGCTGCTCGCCCCGCACGCGCCGCCGCCGGTGGTCGACCCGGTGGGCGACGGCGTGAGCGACTTCGGCATCTTCCTCGGCCAGGACGTCTTCAACCGCAGCACGCAGGACGGGCAGGAGGTGCCGGTCAAGGGCGTCGATCCCATCGAGGAGATCGCCGTCTTCGTGGGCATCCCGACCGCCCGCGGCGAGGCCAACGACTACTCGGCCAACGAGTTCGAGAAGCGCGCGCTGCTCGGCTTCGCGCCGGTCTATCCGGACGGCTCGTTCAAGATCAAGGTGCCCGCGAACACGCCGGTCAGCTTCGCCACCGTCGACAGCCTGCACCGCGCCATCGTCACCAAGCGCACCTGGCTGTACGTGCAGCCGGGCGAGACGGCCAACGAGTGCGTCGGCTGCCACCAGGAGCGCGGCGATTTCACCTCGCACACCACGAACCCCGTGCCGCTGGCGCGCAGCATGCCGGCCAGCGACGTGAACGTGAAGCCCGCCGACTACACCTACATCAACTACCGCGACCAGATCGCGCCCATCGTGGCCGCCAAGTGCGTGGGGTGCCACTTCCCGACCTACGTCCAGCGCGACACGATGCTCGTGCCGGACGGCCCGATCGTCACGGTGACCGACACGATCCCGCCGCCGGGCTTCCTCGACCTGACCGCCGTGCCGGACACGACCGGGCGCATGATGCAGGTCTTCCCGCGGGCCTACATCAACCTGTCCGGCGAGTCGGAGACGTCGCTGCGGCAGGCGGTGGTGCCCGCGTTCCCGCGGCGCTCGCCCCTGATCGACTACATCCACGGCGTGGGCGAGAAGGCCGGCGACGGGGCGCACCCCGCGTCCGACCCGCTCACGGCCGAGGAGCGCGAACTCTTCACCCTGTGGGTGCTGCTCGGCGCCCAGTACCGGTAGGGGAACGACGATGACGATGCGGAATCACCACGGAGACGGGCGACGGGGTCGCCGGGCGGCGGGCCGACGGGTGCTGCTGCTCGGTCTGGCCCTGGCCGCCGTCGCGTCGGGGCCGGCCGGGGCCGGTCCGGCCGCGCCGGACGAGCTGCTGGCCGCCCGGGCCATGACCGACCTGGACGGGGGCGCGGTGCGGCTGGCCGACCTGCGCGGCGAGATCGTGGTCGTGAACTTCTGGGCGAGCTGGTGCGCGCCCTGCCGGCGCGAGCTGCCCGACCTCGCGGCCCTGGACGCCGGGTGGCGCGGTCGCGGCGCGCGCGTGGTCGCCGTCTCGATCGACGCCAAGGAGGCCAACGCCCGCCACTTCGTCGCGCGCGCGGAGCTCGACCTGGCCGTGTGGCTCGACGGTCCGCGGGGCCTGGCCGCCGACCTGGACCTGGCCGCCGTGCCCACGACCTACGTCCTGGACCGGGACGGCGCGGTGGTGCTGAAGGTCGAGGGCGGCGACGAGGCGAACCTGGCGCTGATCGCCCGCGCCGTGGACGACCTGCTGGCCGCCGACGAAAGGCCGGGCGCATGAGCCGCGACGCGATCCGCGAACACGGCCGCCGGGCGGCCCTCGGCGTGGCGCTGGCGGCGCTCCTGGCCGTCCTGGCCGGGTGCTCGACCGTGCGCGCCTACGAGAAGGAGCATCTGGCCGATCCGCTGATGACCGACCGGCACGACATGGTGGCCGGCATGCGCGAGATGAAGTGGCTCGACGCCCGCGAGGGCTCGACCGGCGGCGTCGGCGGCGCCGGCGGGGGGTGCGCCTGCAAATGACCCTCCGGAGCGGCAGGAACGGTGCGGCGGTGGTGCTCGCGGCGGCGGTGTTGACCGTCGCCGGCGGCGTCGTGCGCGGCGCGGCGCCGCAGCTGGCCGACAACACCGCCGGCTACGCCATGAACTTCTTCTCCGACGTGGAGGGCGTGCACGTCTACACCCAGTACGTCGACTCGGCCTTCCGCCTCTCCGACCAGGTCGCCGCCGGCATCGAGTGGGTGCACGACCGCGTGGTGATCCCGGCCATCGACGCGCCCCCGGGCAGCGCCGAGGCCATCGACGGCATCACCTCGGCCAGCCGCCCCATCCTGAGCGAGGAGGACGCCTTCAAGGACTACGTGAAGGTGCGCAACTCGCTGCAGGGGACCATGAACTGGTCGGGCGCGGGCCTCAGCTACTACGTCTCGGACGAGGACGACTACTTCGCCCAGATGCTCGCCGCCGCCTACGCGGCCGACTTCATGGACGACAACTTCAACCTCGCCGCCGGCCTGAGCTACGGCTGGGACGACATCCGGGCCCTGCAGCAGGACGGCTCCCGCGGCTCGGCCTACCGGCACACGAGCCACGTCAACCTGGTCGCGACCCAGATCGTGACGCCGAGCCTGCGCCTGCGGGTGGGGGCCGAGCTGAACCTGGTGCGCGGCCAGCAGCACGATCCCTACCGCAGCGTGTACGTGGGCGGGGGCATCGAGCCGGAGCTGCATCCGGACCATCGCTCGCGGCGCGACGTGTTCGTGAACCTGAGCCAGTACCTCGGCAACGAATCGAGCCTGAAGCTCGACTACCGCTACTACGACGACAACTGGTCCGTGCGCTCCCACACCTGGGGCGTGCGGCTGGCCCAGCGCATCTCGCGGCCGCTGACGGTGCGCTACCGCTACCGCTACTACACCCAGGGGGCCGCCTGGTTCTACCGCGACGACTACCGCGGGGGCACCAGCATCGACGGCTACCAGACGGCCGACTACCGCCTCGGCGACTACGGCGCCCACCTCTTCGGGGGTCACGTGATCTGGCGTCCGGAGTCGCTCTTCGGCGGGAGCGGCATCCTCGCCCGTACCGAACTGCGCTTCACCTACGAGCGGTACTTCAACAGCAACAACTTCACGGCGAACGTCTTCGAGACCAGCGTCTCGGTGACGTTCTGACCGGAGCGCAAAGGAGACCGGCATGTTCCGCACGACCCTGACCTCGACGCTGCTGCTGGCCGCCACGCTGGCCGGCGGCGGCCTGCGCGCGGCGACCTTCGAGCCGCAGCCCTTCCTGGCCGACGGGGGCGTCGACGTGCTCGATCGCCAGGTGACGCGGCAGCTCGTCGACCGCGACCTCTTCTCGGCGCCGTGGGCCACGGTGGTCCTCGGCCGGGTCGACGTCTACGCGACCTTCCCCTACCTGGAGTCGCGCTACTTCCAGGTCGTCAGCGATCCGGGCTGGAACCGGCTCGTGTACGGCGAGATGGGCCAGGGCCTGAAGGCCTGGGACGGCGCCGGCACCGCGTTCGGTCCCCTCGCCGGTCCGCGCGGCCTGGCCGCCGACGACGCCGGGCGCGTGTACGTCGCCGACACCGAGAACGACCGCGTGGTCGTGTTCCGGACGGTGACCGAGTTCGACCGCATCGACCTGGTGCCGCTCTACGAGATCCCGGGGCTGCAACGCCCCCACGACGTGGCGTGGTCCGACGGCGGCACGCCCTTCGACGCCTCGGACGACGCGCTGTACGTGGCCAACACCGGGGCCAGCGAGGTCGTGCGCTTCACGCCCGGCACCGACGCCGCGACGGAGACCGCGCGCCTCGGCGGGCTGGGCAGCGGCGTCGGCGCGTTCGCCGGTCCGCTGGCGGTGGTCGCCGGCCGCACGGCCGACGGCGCCGACGGCACGGTCTACGTGGCCGACGCCCACACCGGGCGGCTGGTGACGCTGCGCGACACCGGCTCCGGCCTGGCGTGGGGCGGCGAGCTGCGCCACGACCAGGGCACCGTCACCGCCCTCTCGTGCGACCACTTCGGCAACGTCTACGCGACCGCGCCGACCGGCGGCGTCGTGAAGTACACCGCCGGCCTGAAGTCGGTGGCGGGCGCGCTGCCCGCCGTGCACCGCCCGCGCGGCTTCCACGTGCCGCAGGTCACCGTCACCGACCACCGCGACGGCAGCCGCCGCCGGGCCGGCGAGGGCCGCGGCGTGCTCGTCGAGCAGTGGGACAGCGGCAGCGGTCTGCGGGTGCTGGGGCTCGGCGTGGAGATCGCCCGCCCGGCCCAGGTGCCGGGTCGGTCCGCCGTCGACCTCTTCCTCACGGACTGCGCCGACCTGACGGCCGAACTGGTCGATCCGGCCGACGGCCGCGTGGTGACGACCTTCGATCTGGGCCGGGTCGCGGCCGGCCAGGCGCGCCTGGACCTCGCCGCCCCCGCCGACGGCACCGGCTGGGAGGCCGGCCGCTACGAGCTGGCCCTGCGCGCCGCCTCGACCTACGACGCCGCCCGCACGGCGGTGGCCAACGTGTCGGTGGAACTGGCCCGCGCCGGCGATCCGGACCTGCCCCGCAACCTGAGCGTGCTGGGCAATTCGCCCAACCCCTTCAACCCGACGACGACCATCAGCTTCCTGATGCCGCCCGGCGTGCGCGACTACGAGGTGAACGTGTACGACCTGCGCGGCCAGCTCGTGCGGCGGCTGGCCGACGGTCCGGCCACGCCCGGCCGCCACGACGTGCTGTGGGACGGACGCAACGAGGACGGCGGGCCCGTGGGCTCCGGCGTGTACCTGTACCGGGTCGTGGCGGGCGACGAGAAGGCGTCCGGCAAGATGATCCTGGTGAAGTAGGTGAGGACGATGACGCAGCGCACCCCGGGAACCGCCCGCACCGTCGCCGTGGCCGCCGCCCTGGCGCTGGTCGCCGTGGCCGGCTGTCTCGGCGAGCCCGAGATCGACGAGCGCTGGACGCTGCTGGAGGTGGTGTCCAGCGACCCGCGCGACGGCGAGACCGTCGCCGCGGGCGCGACGGTGCCCGTGTCGGTGGCCGGGCGCATCACCTACCGCGACATCCGCACCGGCTACCTGGTGGCCGAAGTGCGCTACGCGCCGGACCTGCCCCCGGCCGAGGTCGACCTCGACACGGACGACTTCGGCCTGACGACCTCGCGCGAGATCGAGCGCGTGCTCGCGGGCTCGGTGACCGCGGGCCGCGCCACCCGCGCGGTGACGGGCTTCGACCACCTGGTGCAGGAGTTCCGCCTCGCCTTCGACGCCGTGGTCCCGGCGGACTTCGCGGCCGGCGCGCCGGACTCGGCCGCCCGCCGCGGGTTGTACCTGGTGCTGTACCTGGCCGAGGGCGAGGAGATCGAGCTGGAGGACAACCGCGACTCCCTCGTGGTGACGCCCTTCCCCGTCGACGAGTACGAGCTGCTCTTCACCGGCTTCGCGCTGCCGGTGGCCGCCGGAACGGGCGGCACGCCATGAGGGCGCCGCGGCACCTGCGCAGCCGCGGCCCCCTGACGGGCTTCGTCCTGCTCCTGTGCGCCGTGGGCGGCGCGGCGTGGGCCGCCGACCGTCCGGCGGGCTGGGAGCTGAGCGCCGGCGTCGCCGCCGGCGCCGTGGGCCCCGACACCGACCTGGCCGACTACCGCTGGGACACGACCCCTACCGCCCAGACCGCGCTGCAGGCGCTGGTCTCGCGCGGCCCCCTCGCCGCCGGCCTGCGCGTCTCGCGCTGGTCGACGACCCAGGGCACGGGCCTGGCCGACGACACGCCCGACCCGCGCGTGGGCACGTGGCAGGGCGAGCTGGTCGCGCGTGTGCGCGTGGTGACGCTGCTGGGGGTGGGCGTGTGGGCGTCCGGCCAGCTGGGCCGCATGCGCCTGGCCTACGAACCGGATCAGGTGGTGATCCCGGGCGCGCTGGCGGGCGAGGACCTCACGGTCGACTTCGCGCCGATCACCGAGACGACCCTCGGCGCGGGCCTGGTCCTGCAGCGCCGCCTGGGCCGGCGCCTGGACGTGGCCCTCGAGGCCGAGCGCACGGGTTACGCCATCGACACCGCCCACCGCCGCGGCGACGAGATCGTGTCGCAGCGGCAGGACTTCGCCAACTGGAGCCTGCGCCTCGGCGTGGCGTGGGCGTTCGCATCGCAAGGAGACGCGCCATGAGACGCCTGTTGAAGGGCTACCAGCGCGAGCCGCTCTGGCGCTCGGGCCTGCGCCAGACGGTCGCGGGCTTCGTGATCGTCCTGTGGGGACTGACCGTGTGGAGCTGCTACGCCGAGGCCGGCCCGGCCCCGGCCCTGAACCAGCCCCACGTGCTGACCGAGAAGAGCGTCCGGCTCACCGGCGAGGGCGCCAACGTGGTGCGCAGCGGTCCGGGTGCGGGCTTCGCCATGGTCGCGGCCTTCCCCGCCGGCGCCGAGTTCGTCGTCATCGCCAAGAAGGACGAGTGGTACAACGTGCGCCTCTCGGACACCCGCACCGCGTGGGTGCACGCCTCGCTGTGCGAGGAGTTCGACGACATGTCCGACCTCGAGTTCCGGCCCAACCCGCGGCTCTTCTCGCGCGTGGGCAGCTTCAGCCTGACGGCCTACGCGGGGGGCTACGCCTTCGACCGCAAGTCCAACTCGCTCGCCCTCGGCGGGCGGGTGGGCTACTACGTGCTCGAGTACGTGGGCGTCGAGGGCAACCTGGGCTGGACCCACGTGCAGCGTCCGGCCGAGATCGTCGAATCCCTCTTCGGGCTCACCCTCGAGGAGGAGGATTTCCACATGCTGTACTACGCCCTGAACCTGAACGCGAAGATCCTGCCCGGACGCCAGATGGTGCCCTACGTCACCATCGGCCTGGGCAGCACGATCATGCAGGGCGAGACCGAGAGCGGCGTGAACTACGGGGCGGGGCTGAACTTCTTCGTCAGCCAGGCCACCGCCGTCAGCTTCGACTTCCGCAGCTACACCATGCAGTCCGGCTCGGCGGCGGCCCGCCGCGAGAACACGAATTTCGAGTTCTCGGTGGGCACGTCGTTCCTGTTCTAGAAGGAGAGATCCATGCGTGACGTCCGCCTTCCCCTGCCTTCGGTGACCCGCCTGGTCGTGGCCTGCGGCCTGGTCGGCCTGGCCATCGTGCTGGGCGGCCCGGCGGCCGACGGGGGCGAGCCCCGGCCCTTCACCGCCCGCGCCGGCCTGGACCTGGCGGCCGACGCCGCCCGCACCTGGGCGGCCGACGCCGAGCTCGTCTACCTCGAGAACGACGAGCCCCTCGCGGCCGACGGCACCGCCGCGCGCTGGGGCTACCTCTTCCGCTCCCGCGCGAGCGGCGAGTCGCGGGCCTACACCCTGCGCGACGGCCGCGTGCTCGAGGCCTCGGACCTCGACTTCGACCTCGATGCGCCGCCCCTGCCGGACACCTGGCTCGACAGCGCCGCGGTGCTCGCGGCGGCCGAGAAGGAAGCCGGCGCGCGCTTCCGCGCCGCGCACGGCGGGCGCGTGGGCACCATGTTCCTGATCCGCGGCGCCCTGCACGAGAAGAAGCCCGACCGCAGCACCTGGGCCGTGGTCTACACGGCGCCGGACCGGCCGAACCTGCTGGTCATCGTCGACGCCGCGAGCGGCGACGTTGTGCGGACGTGGGAGGGTTGAGCATGGGCCGTCATCGCTTCCTGCTCGCGCTCGCGGGCGTCGCGACCCTCGCGGTGGCCGGCGCGGCCCTGGCCGACGGGCCGGCGCCGCGGGTCACGACCGAGGTCCGGCGGGCCGAGGTCCGCGACACCGACCACCCGACGCTGCGGTTCCTGCGCGACAACCGCGACTTCATCCGCGGCCAGCTCGATCGGCTGCGTCTGCTCACGGTGCGGCGCAGCGAGGGCGACGCCCGGGACCTGGATACGGACCTGCTGCGCCTGCGCGAGCTCGCGGCGGCCATCGCCGCCGCCGGCGACACCGTCGACGCCGCCACCCTGGCCCTGGCCCGCCGCGACCTGCTGGACAGCGTCACGCGTCTCGGCGGCCTCGAGGCCGACCTCGATCGCATGGACCTGCTCGTCGCCGACCAGCGCGCCCGCCTGCGCGAACTGGAGGCCGATTTCCTCGGCCGCCAGGAGACGGCCCTCGTGGTCGTCGTGCGCGGGCTGCCCGCCGGCGCGGCGCCCGACGGGATCGTCCTCGGCGAGGACAACGACTTCCACGACGTGGCCCTCGACGGGACGACCCGCGCGGCCCTGCGGCGCGGCGGCGTGGCCCAGGTGTGGCACCGCTACGTCGAGCCGCGCGACCACGTCTACAGCCTCGCCTTCACCGGCGGGGCCTGGGACAGCCTTCCGGCCGTCGACGTGCCCCTGGCCGCCGGCCGCGACCGCATCACCTTCCTCGAGCTCGATCTGACGGCCCTGGATCCGGAGCGCCCGGACCTGGGCCTGGCCGCGCGGACGTGGGAGCGCTGATGGCGCACCCGCGGCGGCAGCGCGGGCGCCTCCGGGCGACCCGCCGCACCTCGTCCCGGCTGCTCGGGGCGCTGCTGATCCTGGTGGGCGGCACCGCCGGGGGAACCGGACGCGCGCAGGCGTCCGGTCCGGAGGGAAA
>JAGRNP010000071.1 GCA_020440705.1 bacterium
TGGCCGCGTCGACCACGCCGGGATCGGCGTCGTCCAGGAGCGCGTCCCACAGCTCGTCGCCCAGTCCGGCCGGCGCCCAGGGCAGGCCGGCCAGCACGCGGCGGCCCTCGCAGCCCTCGCCCTCGCCGCAGGCCAGCACCCCGTCGACGACCGCGCGGTCGACGAGTCCGCGCAGGTCCTCGTCGGCATCGGTCCGGCCGAGCCAGGCCAGGGCGGCGTTGCGCCCGCGGCCCGGGCCCCGCAGCAGGCCGGTGAGCAGGTCGGGCCGGGCGGCCGGATCCCGCAGCCGGGCCAGCAGGGCCACCGCGGCGACCCGCGTGTCCAGGTCCGGATCGTCGAGCAGCGGCGCGACCGGCTCCGCGTCCTCCGGGCGCGGCGCCTCGGCCAGCACCGCCACCGCCCGGCGGCGCACGTCGGCCGCCTCGTGGCCGAGCAGCGGCCGCACGGCGTAGGCCACCGCCGGCGACGACACCCCCACCAGCATGTCCAGGGCGTAGATCGTCTCGCGCCGGTCGCCCCCGGCCAGGGCGCCCAGGAGCACCTCGAGGGTCTTGGCGTCGTCGAGCCGCACCCGCAGGTCGCTCAGGTCGATCTCGCGCCGGGAGATGGCCGCCCGGAACGAATCGACGTAGGCCCGCCGCATCATCAGGGCCAGCAGCAGCCAGACGAGCAGGAGCACCACCGTCACCGCGGCCACGTGCCGCAGGCCGAGCCCCAGCACGCTGCCCAGCAGCAGCAGCAGCCCGCCCGCGAGCCCCCGCGCCCAGCGGTCGACGAACATGTCGATGAAGACCTTGGTGCGCTTCTTCAGGGCCAGCGGAATGGGCAGGAAGAGCAGCTCGCGGCTCGTGCGGTCGAGGCTGTACTTCAGCACCATGTCGCCGCCCCGCAGCACCCGCGCCGCGGCCAGCCCCGGCACCGCGACCATGGCCACGGCGCCGACCAGCATCACCGCCGGCAGCACGAGCACCGTGTTGCCCACGCCGAACCAGCGGATCAGGCGCGGCGCCAGCAGCAGCTGGAACAGCAGCGACAGCAGGCTCATGCGCCCGTAGAAACGGCCCAGGAAGGCCGTCAGTTCGGTGCCGTCGCGGTAGGCCTGCCAGCTGACGGTCTTGAACTGGAAGTCGACGAAGCTGGCCGTCATCACCGTCAGCGAGATGATGCCCACCGTCAGCAGCAGATGGCGCGAGCGCAGGATCGACAGCACGACGCCCCGCAGGTCCGACCCCGTGGCGCCCTCCTCCGGACCGCTCTCGGGAATCACCTCGCGCCCCCGGGCCCGCCCCCGCCACACCAGGGCGCTCAGCCCGCCCGACACCGCCAGCACGCCCGCGCTGACGGCGAGCAGGTCGGTCGTGTCGAGGCCGAGGTTCTCGAGCAGGAAGCTGGTGATCTCCCCGCCGCAGAAGGCCCCGGCGATGCCCCCCACCGTGAGCAGGGGGAAGATGCGCTTGGCCTGGCTCGCGTCGAAGACCCCGTTGGCCTGCAGCCAGAACTGGCTCGTGGTGAGCCCCCCCGCCACGCCGACCCAGCTGTAGAAGACGTAGTACAGCCACGACGAACCCAGCGGCAGGGCCAGGCGCAGGAGCACCAGATTCGCCGCCAGGAAGCCGGTCGTCAGCAGCACCAGGCGGTCGAGGCGGCGGCGCGCCCCGGCGCGGGCGTAGGCGGCGGTGACGGGCGCGGCGATCAGCGCCGTCAGGATGTACACCAGGGGCAGGCGGTCGGGCGCCTGGTCGACCAGGAAGAGCGAGTCGCGGGCGGGTTTCAGGAGGTAGTAGAACAGCAGCAGCAGGAAGTAGTTCGCCCCCATCAGGAGGGCCATCCGCCGCTCGCCCCGACGCAGGTCGAGCAGGCTGCCGGCCAGCAGGCCCATCAGGCCGCCGCGACCGGCAGCAGCAGCGTGAACTCGGCGCCGCCCCCGGGGCGGTTGGCCGCCGTCAGCTCGCCGCCGTGCCGCGCGACGATGCGGCGGCTGATGAACAGGCCCAGCCCGGTGCCGGCGTCGGCGTCCTTGGTGGTGAAGCCGGCTTCGAAGAGGCGGTCGGCGCACACCTCGGGCAGGCCCGGACCGTCGTCGCTCACCCGCACCCGCACCCGTCCGTCGACCGTGTCGGTGGCGATGGTCACGTGCCCTCCCTCGCCCGTGGCCTGGCGCGCATTGAGCACCAGGTTCAGCAGCACCTGGCCCAGCGGGCCGGGCCAGCCGGACACCGGCGGCACCTCGCCGAGTTCGCGGTGCACGGTGACCACGTTCTTCAACTCGTGGTTCGTGAGCAGGAGGGTGCCTTCGACCAGGGCGTTCACGTCGACGGGCTCCGGCGCGGGCGTCTCGCCGCGTCCGGCCAGGCGCATCTCGCGCAGCAGGGCGTTGGTGCGGCCGAGGGCCTCGTCCAGCACCGGGCTCGTGCCCCGCAGCGCGCCGAGCACCTTCTGCAGGCGGGCACCGACCGCGGCCGCATCGGCGCCCGGCTGCTGGAGCTGCGCCACGGCCTCGGCCAGGTGGTCGACGGCCTTCTGCTGGGTGCCCACCGAGCAGCACACCGCGCCGAGGGGCGTGTTCAATTCGTGGGCGATGCCCGCCATGAGCCGACCGAGGGAGACCAGGCTCTCCTGCCGGGCGAGGGCCGCCGCGGCCGCGGCGAGTTCCGCCTCGCGACGCCGCAGGCGCCAGGTCTGGGCCAGCAGCAGCAGCGCCGCCAGGCCGAGGCCCGCCGCCAGCGCCGCCGTGACCACGCCGCCGCTCATGCCGGCTCCTTCTCGCCGCGCCGCTTCTCGCGCTTGCGGCCGGCCGCCGCGATCTCGCGGATCGACTGCACCTCCGGACCGCTCAGCTCGCGCACGGCCCCCACCTGCAGATCGCCCAGCCGGATGTCCCCGATGCGGATGCGCCGCACCACCGTGACCTTGTGCCGCAGGGTCTCGAGCATGCGCCGCAGCTGGCGCACCTTCCCCTCGCGCAGGGTGATGCTGACGACGGTGCGGTCCTGCATGCGCTCGATCACCCGCACCGTGCGCGGGCGGAAGAGGCCGAGGCCGGGCAGCTGCACGCCGGCCCCCATGACGCTGATCTCGATGTCGGTGAGGGCGCCGTCGACCTGCACCCGGAACTCCTGCTCCAGGCCGGGCGTGGTCGTCACCAGGGTGTTCCAGGCCGTGTCGTTGGACATGAGGATCAGGCCCTGGCTCTTGGCATCCATGCGGCCGGCGGCGGCCATGCCCGGCACGTCGGGCGGGAAGAAGTCGGCCACGTGGCGGCGGCCGGTGCCCTCGGCGGTGTCGCTGGTCACGCGCAGCGGCTTGTTCAACACGAAGTAGCGCATCTCCAGCCGCACGAGGGGGCGCCCGTCCAGGAAGATCGTCGCCCCCGGCTCGACGGTGCGGCCCGGATCGGTCACGATCTCGCTGCCGACCCGGACCCGGCCCTCGCGCACGTACCGCTCGGCTTCGCGCCGCGTGGCGTAACCCGACTTCAGGAGCGCCCGCGCCAGGCCGATGGCCCGGGCCGGATGCCACAGGGGCGCCTCGTCCCCGCGCGCGGCGCCGGGTCGCCGGCCGTGCTGTTGCCTCTTGCCGTTCTCGTCCATGGGGTGTGCCCGTGGCCTTTCGGGGTGCTGGGGCCACGCCGCGGAACGCGCGGCGCCGCCGGTCTCAGGACGTGGTCCAGATGAACATGATCGCGGCATACACGGCGAGGAGCAACAGCCCCCGCAGGCGGCCGACCTTCCCCCGCCCCAGGACGATCATCACGAACACGAGCAGGGTCACGAGCAGCATCGAGACGAGCTGCAGCTGGTTCGGCGACGGCGCCAGGGGCAGTTGCCGCAGGGGCGCCTGCCCGTCCTCGACGTTCAGGCCCCACACCAGGCCCACCGGGCCGGCCACCGCCAGGATGTTGAAGAGGTTCGAGCCGATGATGTTGCCGAGGGCCAGATCGTCCTCGTCCCGGAACGCGGCCACGATCGTGGTCGCCAGTTCCGGCAGGCTCGTGCCGACGGCCACCATGGTCAGGCCGATGACCGTCTCGGACACGCCGAAGGCGGCCGCCATGCGCACCGCCGCGTCGACGATGAGCTGCCCGCCCCCGGCCAGGCCGATCACGCCGCCCGCGACCATCAGGCCGCCCACGGCCATCTCGCGACCACGCCGGTCCGGCGCCACCTGCACCTCCGGCGCGGCCGGCACCAGGGCGCCCCGGTCGCGGTTGCGCCAGGTCCAGCCCATGAACGCGACGAAGCCCGCCACGAGCACCGCCGCGTCCAGCCGCGACAGGGTGCCGTCCCACACCTGCCACGCGAAGACCGCCGAGGCGGCCAGGGTGAAGGGCACCTCGTTGCGGCTCAGCCCCTTCTCCACGATCACGGGCCGGATGATGGCGGCCAGGGCCAGGATCAGGCCCAGGTTCGCCACGTTCGAGCCGACCACGTTGCCCAGGACGAGCCCCGACGACCCCTTCATGGCGCCCAGGATCGAGACGAAGAGTTCGGGCGCCGAGGTGCCGAAGGCCACCACCGTCAGGCCCACCACCACCGGCGGCACGCCCATCACCGCGGCGACGCGCGTGCCGCCGCTGATCAGCACCCAGGCGCCGCCGATCAGCAGCACGAGCCCGCCGCCGAAGATCAGGATATCGAGCGGGTTCAAGGCTGCGCCTCCAGGCGGGCCACCGCGCGCACCGGCGAGGCCTCCGTGCCGTGCAGCCGCAGGGGGAAGACCATCAGCTCCCAGCCCCGGTCCGGCACGCCGGACAGGTCGGCCAGGTTCTCGATGTTGATCAGGCCGGCCGGGGCGCAGATGTCGTGGGCCTCCTGGCCGCCGAAGGGATCGAGGCTGGGCGTGTCGAGCCCCACGCCCTTGAGGCCGGCGTCCGCCAGCCGGCGGGCCAGGGCCGGACTCAGGTACGACCAGCCCGCGTAGTAGCGCGGCGTGCCCCAGTGCCGGGCCAGGCCGGTGGCGAAGAGCACGAAGTCGATGCCCGCCAGGTCGTGGCCGTCGAGCAGTTCGGGACCGAGAGCGCCGGGCTTGTCGCCGTCGGGGCAGCGCACGACCAGGGCCGGGCCGCAGAAGCGTTCCAGCGGCATGGTGTCGACCGACGGGGCCCCGTCCAGGAAGTGCAGGGGCGCGTCGATGTGGGTGCCCACGTGGCAGCCGAAGCGGAGCGCGCTGCTCATGTGCGAGTCGGGGCCGTGCCGGCTCAGGCGGGAAATCTCGAGGGGCTGCCCGTCGCCGGGCCACTGGGGCATGTCCGGCACGATGGGGTGGCTCAGGTCGATCAGGTGCGGCAAGGGCATCGGTCTCCTGGTTGCGGGACGCGGCGCGGGGCGCGTCAGCCCGAAGGGAAGGACTCCACGCCGTCCAGCCGGCGCAACTCGCCCACCTCGAAGTCCGAGGCGAAGAGCAGCCGCTCGGCTTCGGCGAGCAGGTCGTCGAGCAGGGCCGCCGACCCGCTCACGGCGGACACGGCCACGAAGGCCCGCTGGGTCAACTCGGCGGGCCCGACCTGGGCGACGGCGAGGTCATGGTTGCGCAGTTTCCGGATCAGGGCCTGCAGGGGCGCGCGCCTCTCCTTGAGCGTGCGCGCTCCGGGCAGCACCAGGTCGGCGATCAGGGTGCCGGTGAAGATGCGGACGTCGTCCATGGCGGTCCTTCCGGGGTCGCACGGCCGTGTGCCCGACCAGTATAACCGTTGGAACGAACGGGCGAAACCGGCGTTTGGGCGGCCGGCGGCGGTCGCCGGCCCGGCCGGTGGCCGTCGTCCCCGCGGCGGGGCTCTGGTGCGACGGCCCCCCTGCTGGTACCATGTGGCGATCGGTCCGCTCCGGCCGGGCCCTGGGCCCCGCCGCCCGCGCCCTGGGAGGCGTCTGGCCCGAATCCTGCTGTGAACACGGCAGTTGTCGCATTCGCTACCGGCTCCGACGAGAGGCAGGACCACGATCCGTCCGCGCGCGCGCATGGCAAGCGCGCCCCCACCGGGGCGACGCCGGCCCCGGGGACTGTGGTTCCCCGTGGCACTGGCCCTGCTGTTCGGCGGCTGCGGCGACCGCATCGACGACGGATTCCCGTCCGCGACCGACCGGCAACCGGCCATCGCCCATCCGGCCCTCGAGCACGATCTCGGCGCCATCCACGGTGGCGGGGTGCTGCGGATCCTGACCCGCTACAACGCCACCAACTACTTCATCCACAAGGGCGGCCAGGCCGGCTTCGACTACGAGCTGGCCCTCCACTTCGCCCGCGAGCACGACCTGACCCTGGAGGTCGAGGTGGTCGACGACGACGCCGACCTCGTGTCGCTGCTCAACGCCGGCCGCGGCGACCTCGTCTGCGCCGGCCTGACCCCGGACGGGGACCTCGGCCGCTGGACGACCGCCACCCGCCCCACCAACTTCGTGCGCAAGGTGCTCGTCGTGGCCGAGGACTCGCCCATCGACGACGACCCGGCCTCCCTGAACCGCATGACAGTGACCGTGCCCGCGGGCGAGCCGAACCGCGAGGCGCTGCTGGCCTACCGGCGCGAGCACCGCCTGCACTTCTTCGTCACGGCGGGCCGGCCCGGCGCCGACCCGGAGGAGCTCCTCGCCGACGTGGCCGCCGGCCGCAGCGACGCGGTGGTGGTCGACGACATCGTCGCCCGCGCGACCATGAAGCACCTGCCCGGCCTGCGCATCGGGCCGGTGCTCGGCCCGCGCCAGCCCACCGTGTGGTACCTGCGCGAGAACTGCCCCGACCTGCGGGCGGCGGTGAACGAGTTCCTGCGCCGGCACATCTGGATGAGCGCCGACGGCGAGCCCCTGCGCAGCCGCACCTACGGCATCATCTACGACCGCTACTTCGAGAACCCCCTCACGATCCGGGGCTTCCGCGAGGCGGCCAACCGCCCCGATCTCAGCGGCGCCATCTCGCCCTACGACGACCTCATCCGGCGCAAGGCCGAGGAGGCGGGCTTCGACTGGCGCCTCATCGCGGCCCAGATCTACCAGGAGTCGCGCTTCTACCCCTTCGCGCGCAGCCGCGCCAATGCCCGGGGCCTGATGCAGGTGTTGCCCCGCTTCGGCGGTGCCCAGGGCGACAGCCTGTACGAGCCCGAGGCCAACCTCACCGCGGGCCTGCGCCTCATGCGCGCGACCTGGCTCAGCTACGCCTACCTCGACTCCCTCGACCGCCTGCGCTTCACCCTCGCGGAGTACCACGCCGGCCACGGCCACGTGACCGACGCCCGCCGCATCGCCATGGAGATGGGCCGCAATCCCAACCGGTGGGAGGGTTCGCTCGCGGTGACCTTGCCGCGGCTGATGGAGCGGCGCCACTTCAGCCGCGCCCGCCACGGCTACTACGGCGGCGCGGAGACGGTGTCCTACGTCGAGGAGATCCTCAACCGCTACCGCAGCTACATGCGGCTGGTGCCGCGCACGCCCGAGACCCCGCCGGACGTGCCGCCGGATGGGCCGCCGACCGAGTCCGGACCCGTCGACGTGACGGCCGTGCCCGAGCTGGCGATCCCGCCCGAACCGCGCTGAGGCGTCCGGCGTGCCGCCCGGCGCGCCCGACCACGACGCGGCGTCCGGCGCCGCGTCCGGTGCGGGTTCCGGCGCGCCGGATCTTCAGATGACCATGCGGATTTCGGGATGTCCGGCGAGCGAGGCGAAGATGGCGTTGCGTTCCGGTTCGTCCATGACCATGAGGTTCAGGCAGAGCGACACGTACTTGCCGCCGGACGAGGTGCGGCTCAGGCCGAGCTCGAACTCGCGGTCGCCGAAGTCGCCGTTGAGGGAGGCGGCCAGGCAATCGCGCACGGCGCCGCGCAGGGACTCCTCGCAGGTGCCGATCACCTTGAAGTCCCAGGGGCAGGGGTATTCGATGTCCGGGCGCTGACCGCCGTCGAGATCCATGGCTGCTCCGTGGGTTGCGTCGTGTCCGGCACAATCTCGGCACGACCGGCGGGGACGGCAAGTCCCCCGCCGGGCCGGGCCCCCGGCGCCGCGGTCCCGTTCGGCGGTTTGCCCCGGCACCGCCCTGTGCTAGGCTCCGCCCGGGAACCCGCTCCCGTCGCGCCGAACGCCACGTCTCCAGCCGAAAGGTCCCCGCCGCCGTGACGCGCCCGCGCCCTTCGCTTCTGCAACGTCCCCCGTGCGGGCCGGCCCTCGTGCTGGCCGTCGTCTGCGCCCTGTCCGGCGGCGGCGCGCACGCCACCTCGGCCCGCCTCGCCGCCCTCGGCGGCGGCGCCTACCTCGAGGACGACGCCAACGTCCTGCGCTGGTACGGCAGCGTCGTCGACTATCCGGACGCCCTCGTGCTCGACCTCGGCCACTTCACCCTGCCCGAGGGCTGGCACGACACCGCCGGCGCCCGGGTCTCCGGGCCGGCCCTCGGCGCCCACGTGCAGCCCGACTCGGCCGGCGTGTGGGGCGTGATCGCCGCCTACTGGCACGAACGGGGCGACGACACCGACCCCGGCTCCCTGGCCCGCGACCGCCTCGGCGCCACGGGCACCCTGGTCTGGGGCCGCCGCTTCGGCGCCGTGCAGCCGGCGCTGCTGGTGCGCGCGAGCCGGCGCGAGGACGTCAACCCCTACAACCGCCTGGGCACGCGCACCGAGTTCGGCGCCGGCCTGCGCTGGGACGTGGCCGACGGCGCCTACCTCGACCTGGCCGGCGAGACGCGGCGCCACGAGGAGACGGTCACCGAGGGGCCCGGCGTCGACACCGCCGGCGGCGACGGCCTCGGCCTGCGCGCCCGCGCCTTCCTGCGCGTCGGCGAACACACGGCCCTCGTGCCCCTGCTCGACTGGATCGCGGCCGACCGCCCCGTCGCCGCCCCGGCCGCCGACCTGGCGCGCTCCGTGCGCGGCCAGCGCCTGCAGGTGGGCGCCGGCCTGAACTGGTACCCCGATCCGGACCACGTGATGGTCGTCTCGGCCGAACACGCCCACACCCACGTCGACCTGCGCGGCGCCGCCTGGGACGACGCGCCGGCGGGCATCGCCGGCCGGCGCCGCGACACCTGGGCCCTGGCCGCCGGCTTCGAGTCGCGCTTCCGCCACTGGCTCATGTTCCGCGGCTCGTTCCGCTACGCCGACGTGAGCGAGGTCTCGGCCGACGGCGCCTTCCGCGACGACTGGGCCCGCTTCACGGTGAACCTGGGCGCGGCGGTGCAGCTCGGTCCGGCCGATCTCGACCTCGCCATCTGCGACCGCGAGCCCCGCCCCCTGGCGGGCGACACCGACCCCGCCCTCGCCGTCGATCCCTCCACCTGGCTGGGCCTGACCCTGCGCTGGCGCTACTGATCCCCGCGACGGGAGACCCCGTGCCCGAGACCATCTTCACCGGCCCCGCCCTCTACGCCCTGACCTGCGCCGTGCTGGTGGTGGCCCAGCTCGTGTACGTGCTCTTCGGCTTCGGCTCGGGGCTGATCACGGTCGGAGCCCTGGCGCTCGTCTTCCCCGACCTGCGCGACCCGGTGGTGATGGTGCTGCTGGTGAACCTGCCGGCCGAGGTGCTGGTGAGCTGGCGGTCGCGGCACGAGATCCGCTGGCGGCCGATCATGGGGCTCGGGGCGGGCATCGCCGTGGGCATTCCCGTGGGCGCGTGGCTGCTCGAGCGGGTGCCGACCACGCCGCTGCTGAAGGCCCTCGGTGTCTTCCTGGTGCTTGTGGGAGCGGTCTTCGCGGCCCTGCCGCCCGGCGGGCGCTGGCGGCCCCGGGGCGCGCTGGCGCCGCCGGTGGGCCTGGTCAGCGGGGTGCTCAACGGCCTGTTCGGCACGGGCGGGCCGCCGGTGATCATCTGGTACCACCTGGCCGACGTGGGCAAGAGCGCCTTCCGCGCCAACCTGATGACGATCTTCCTGCTGATGACCCTGGTGCGGGCCCCGAGCTACGCCGCGGCCGGCCTGATCACGACGCCCCGCCTGTGGTCGGCCCTGGCCGTGGCCCCGGCCGTGGTCTGCGGCGCCTGGTGGGGGCACCGGGCCCACGTGCGCATCTCCGAGCGCACCTTCCGGCGCCTGGTGGCGCTGCTGCTGGCCGTGATCGGCGCGGGCCTGCTGGCCCGCTGAGACCTCAGAACCCCAGCAGCACCCCGACCCGCACCACCTCGGTGTCGAAGCCCTCTTCGGGCTGCCGCACGTCGCCCGTGTCGGCGGCCTTCTCGGGCTGGTACAGGGGCAGGTCGCGGTTGTCGAACAGGAGCTGGCCCACCAGCGAGCGCGACCACCGCACGTCGATCAGCGCCGGTCCGGCGGCGAACTGGGCGCCCAGATGGAAGACGAGGTCGGTGTCCTTGTACCCGAACTCCTCGCTCGGAATGCCCGGGAACTCGGACCAGCTCTCCTTCACCTTCAGGCCCACGGATCCGCCCAGGTAGACGCCGGGCTGCAGCGGCAGCGCCGCGGCGCGGGCGCCGAACAGCAGGGTCGGCTCGACCACGTGCAGGGTGACGGAGGCGTCCTCGGTGATGAAGCCGTCGACCGGATCGGAGAAGGCGATGGGATGGCTGCCCTTCTTCTGCACGTAGTCGACGGTGGCGCGCACGAAGAGGAACGGGTGGCTCCAGGCGAGGTCGCTTCCCGCGCTGAGCCAGACGCCGTCGCCCTCGGCGTCGAGGCCCACGTCGGCGCGGGTCCAGCCGCCGCCGACGAGGAAGGCCGCCGCCGGCGTCGGCCGGAGAGCCGCGGACAGGGCGAGGACAAGAAAGGCGCCGGACGCCGCAAGGGTCCGCATGCGGGTATGGGTTCGGCCAGGCACGTGGTCATCTCCCGTCGGCTGGAATGGTGAAGGCCCCGATCAGGATACGGCCCGCCGCCGCCCCGGGCAACGCTCAGCGGACCAGCGCCATGCGCGTCACGCGCACCTCGCCGTCGGCCACGAGCCGGGCGAAGTAGGTGCCCGAAGCGACGGCCCGTCCCGCGGCATCGGTGCCGTCCCACACCGCGGCGTGCCGGCCGGCCGGCCGGCGGCCCGCCACCAGCTCGCGCACCAGGTGGCCGCGCACGTCGTGCACGCGCAGGCTCACGTCCGTCGCGCGGGGCAGAGCGTAGCGCACCTCGGTGCGCGGGTTGAACGGATTCGGCACCGCCCCGGACAGGGCCACGGCGGCGGGCAGGTCGCCCTCGGGCGCCGCCGTGACCTCGTTCACGTAGAGCACGAGCGAAACCACCGCCACCGGCTGGTCCGGATCGTTGCTCGCCACCGTCAGCACCGCCACGTGGGGCCCCGCCGCGAGGCCCGTCGCGTCGAAGCGCACCTGCACCTCGTCGGCGCCGCCGGGCGCCACGGTTCCGGCCAGCGGCGACACCGACACCCAGGGCAGGAATCCCGGCGGCTCGAAGCGGATGGCGTAGCCGGGCCGGAGGGCCCCCGGCGCGTCGTGCACCGCCGTGAGGCCGTCGTCGCTGGCGTCGTTCTCGATGCCCACGGTGCACGAGCCCGCCGTCCCCACCGCCGCGTAGCGGCAGGTGATCGACCCGTCGGCCGCCAGCTCGACCTGGCAGGTGACGAGCTCGTCGGTGCCGTAGCGGGGCACGTCGGTGTACTGGACCAGGAAGCGGTCGTTGGCCCCGTCGGCCCACCAGCTCACCAGCCCGCCCGCCGACGGGTCCAGGTCGTCCCAGAACGCCGCCACCACCGCGTGGGGCGCCGCGCCGTCGGGCAGCGGGGCGTTGAGGTACGGGCTGCCCGTCGAGGCGAAGCTGAGGAAGCCGTTGGTGTCGATGCGCACCGTGTCGCGCGGCGCGCCGTAGAAGACGAAGGGGAAACCGAGGGCCACCGGTCCATGGCTGTAGTCGTCGGCGGGGGGCAGCGCCTGGCCGCCGCCCGGCAGGTCGACCCAGCCGAAGAGCGGCCCGTCGGGCGCATCGCTGTCGGTCCAGGTGTAGCCGTAGCCGTCCGGCCCGCCCGCCCCCGTCGGTCGGATCACGACCGTCGCCGCCGGCTCGACACCCTTGGCCGACGGGGCCGGACTCGGCGCCGTTCCCGGCCCCACCGCGCGCCCCGCCGCGGCGGCGGGCCCCGCCGGCCGGGCCTGGCCCCCGATCTCCGCCAGCGTGACGCCGTAGGTGAGCACCTCGCCGCCGGCGTTGGCCACGCCGAGAACGCGCTCGGTCTTCTGCCCCCGGGTCAGGGTCGCCACCAGCGACGCCGGCGTCACCGCCACGTCCGGGAACTGCTCCTCCCCGGTGGGGGGCAGCACGATGTCGTCGAGCCAGGCCGTGTCCTGCCCGCGGCTCACGGCCGGATCCTTCAGGTAGATCCACTCGAAGGTGTGGTGCCCCTTGGCCACGTCGACGCTGTGGAAGGTCCAGTCGACCTCGCCCGACCAGCCCGTGACGATCCGGTCGTCGATGCGGAACTGCAGGCCGTCGAAGCCCTCCTCCGACGACACCTTGAACCGGAAGCTGAGCTCGCCCGGCTCGGACACGTAGTAGGCCAACGCGAGGCCGGAGCTCTCGTCGTTGATCACGTCGGCCGCCCGCGCGCTGGCCGCGCCGGCGAAGAAGGTCGTCGTGTCGATCTGCCAGGGGAAGTCGCCCGTGGCCGTCCAGGGAAAGCTGAGGAAGCCGCCCGACTCCCAGTCCTCGCGGTTGAGCACCGGCAGGTCGAAGTCGAGGGTGAGGTCGGCGGCGAGAGCGACCGTCGCCACCACCGCGCCGAGGTCGGGGGCGTCGGCGCGCAGCTCGTAGACCGCGCCCACAGGCAGGGTCAGGGCGTACGATCCCGCCCCGTCGGACAGGGCCGGCGCCACCGGCGTTCCGAGGGCCCGCACGGCCGCGCCCGCCACCGCCAGGCCGTCCGGTCCCCGCACCGTGCCGCTGACCACGGCCGACGGCAGCGGCGTCAGGGCGATGTCGCCGGCGACGCTGCCCCCGTCGGGGATCACCGCGACCCGCGAGCCGGGGAAGTAGCCGAACGAACGGGCCACCATCACCACCGGACCCGCATACATGGTCAGGCTGTAGCGGCCGAGGGCGTCGGCCACGGTGGTGCTGTAGCCCTCCTCGTGGGTGATCACCGCCCCCGGCACCGGGGCGCCCGACACCGCGTCGCTGACCACGCCGGCCACCGTCCCGATGCCCTGCTGCACCGCGAGCACCGCCGCGTAGGCGTCCACGAGGCCGTGTCCGCTCGCGTTGTCCTCGCCGGGATCGCCCAGGTCGCGGGCGGTGGCCAGGAGCAGGTCCTTGATGGTCACGGGGTCGACGTCCGGGTTGGCCTGCCGCATGAGGGCCACCACCCCCGCCACGTGCGGCGTGGCCATGGAGGTGCCGCTCAGCACGCCGTAGCCGCCGCCGGGAAACGCCGAGAGGATCGAGTCGCCGGGCGCGCTCACCTCGGGCTTGATGGCGTCGAGCCCGCCGCAGCCCGACGGCCCGCGGCTCGAGAAGCCGGCCACCGGCCAGGGGGCGAACGACGAGGTCGCCCCCACCGCGAAGCAGTTGTAGGGATTGCTCGCCCGGTCGGCCGGCGACCGCACGGTCCCGCCGCCCGGTCCCTCGTTGCCGGCGGCCCACACGAGCACGACGCCCGCCGCCTCGCAGTTGTCGATCATCTCCCACCAGCGGCTGTCGCAGTCGACGTAGCCGGCGAAACTCTCGTTCACGCCCCAGCTGTTGTTCACCACGTCGGGCACGTCGTCCAGGGTGGCCGGATCGCCGTCCGGGTCGGTCATGAACTCCAGCGACGAGAGGATGGCGTTGTCGAAGATGGCCGCGGTGGCCACGATGCCGTTGGTCGCGATCCACTGGGCACCCGGGGCGACGCCGATGGTGTCCCCGGCCGCCACGCCCGCGGCGATGCCGAGCACATGGGTGCCGTGGCCGGTCACGTCCGTGGGCAGGGCCTGGCCGCGCTGCGCCACGTCGCGCCAGGCCTCGGCCGTCGGCGCGAAGTTTCCCCGCCAGCGCGCGGCGAAGGCGGGGTGCGCGACGTCGGCGCCCGAGTCGATCAGGCCGATCAGGGTGCCGGTGCCGTCGAAGCCGAGTTCGTCCCATACGCGGCGGGCGCCCACGGCCACCACACCCGGCGCGATGCCGCTGCCCGCGGCCGCCTTGGCGCGCGGTTGCGGCGGCGCGACCGGCTCCACGAGCGCCGGCACCAGGTCGACCTCGACGCGGGCCACGTCCGGCCGCGCGGCCAGGGCCCGGATCGCCGCCGCGTCGGCCCGCACCACCACCGCGTTCAGCAGCCAGTGGGGCGTGAAGCCGGCCACCCCGCCGCCGGGCCCGCCCCGCTCCAGGTCGGCCAGCAGTTCGCGCTGCGAGGCGCGGGCCCGCTCCTGCAGGGCCGTCACCACGCGGCGGTGGCGCTCGGCCCGCGGCAGGCGGCGGGCGCGCAGGTCGGCGGCCAGGGCCGGCGCATCGACCCGGTCGGCGAGCACCACGAGCACGGTCAGGGGTTCGGGATCGGTCTTGGCGGCGAGCAGGCGCGCGAGGCCGGGACTCAGCGTGCCGGCGGTGGCGCCCGGCACGGTGTCCGGAACGGCACCCAGGGCGGTGAACAGCAGGAGCAGGCAGGCGAAACGGCGCGGCACGGCGGACTCTCCCGGAAGGGCGGACGGGACCCACCCCTCCATGATACGAAATCCCGGCGCCGGGCGGGAGTCCTCGTCGCTAGACAGGGTCGCGGCGCAGCAGGAGCAGCGTGATGTCGTCCCCCACGGGGGCGTCGCCGCGGAAATCGACCAGCTCGCGGTTCAGCTTGTCGCTGAGCTCCCGCAGCGGCGTCTCCCGCTCGGCCTTCAGGAAGGCCTCGAAGCGCTCCTCGCCGTACTCGTCCTCGTCGCGCTCGCCGCGCTGGGTCTCGGGCACGCCGTCGCTGTACAGGGCCAGCAGGTCGCCCGGGTCCAGGTGGGTCTCGCCCGTCGAATAGGGGAACTCGTCGATGATCCCCACGGGCATGCCCGTCGCGGGGCACGTCCCGACGCTGCCGTCGGCCCGGATGATGAACGGCGGGTTGTGCCCCGCGTTCACGTACACGATGCGCCCCGTGGCCGGGTCGAGGTGCCCGAGGAAGAAGGTGGTGAAGCGCACCGAGTCGGTGCAGTCGAACACGCGCCGGTTCAGGCGGTTGATCGTGTCCAGCGGCGCCCAGCCCTCCTCGATCATGAAGCGCGACCAGGACAGGATGTGCGACACCAGCAGCGCCGCGCCCAGTCCCTTGCCCACCACGTCGCCCAGCAGGAACACGTAGCGCCCGTCCGCCAGGCGCACCGCGTCGTAGAGGTCGCCCCCCACCTCGAAGCAGGCCTCGAGGCTCGCGGCCACCTCGTAGCCCGGGCAGTGGGGCAGCTCGGCGGGCAGGATGTTGTCGAGGATGTCCCCGGCCGTCTGCAGCTCGGCGTCCTGGCGCCGCTTCTCCTCCTCGAGCTGGTGGTAGCGCGAGTGGGTGATGGCCACGGCGATGACGTTGGCGAGCATGGTGAAGGCCGCCAGCTGGTCCTTGCTGAAGCGCTTGCCCGGCCGCGTGTCGTCGGCGTAGAGCAGCCCGATCACCTTGTCGTTGTCGAACAGCGGCACGGCGATGGCCGAACGGATGCCCTGGCTGACCATGCTCATCATGCCGCCGAAGCCGGGATCGTTCAGCGGGTCGGAGGTGAGGAACGACTTCCGGTTGGCGATGACCTGCTCCATCATGGTGCGGCTCAGGGCCAGGCTCGACTGGGCCCGGTCGCCGATCACCCGCGAAGCCCGGTTCACCGGCTCGTCGCGGCCCTCCTCGAGCAGCAGCACGAAGATCCGTTCGGGCTTGAGCAGCGCCGTCTCCACCAGGTCGAGGATCGGCTCGTACATCTCGCCCGGCTCGCGCGGGATCGTCAGCAGCTGTCCCGCCTCGGCCAGCACCTGGAACAGCAGCGACTGCAGGTCGCTCTTGTTGGAGCGCTCCTTCTGCACGTCCTCCCAGCTCAGCTCGGCGCTGGGCATCAGCGTCTGCGACTCGTTGTAGATGGTGTGCCCCATGCCGCCCGGCCCCTCGACGCGGAAGCTCAGGTTCGCCACCTCGATCAGGTCGCCCATGTGCACGCTCATGTCGCGGTCGACCTTGGCGCCGTTCAGCTTGGTGCCGTTGTGGCTGCCCAGGTCGCGCACGAGGATCTCGAGGCCGGACACGACGATCTCGGCGTGCCGCCGCGACACGCTGGGCTGGGCGAGCTTCAGGCCGGCGTCGTCGGCGCGCCCGATCACGTGCGACCCCTGGGTCAGGGGATGCCGCACTTCCTTGTTGTCGACCAGTCCGACCAGCGTGAGATCCATGGCGGCGTCAGTCCTTTCGGTTGCGTTCGAGCAGCTGGGTCCAGCCGGTGACGAGGGGGAAGGCCGAGGCCCCGGTGCCCACCGACGCGGTCATCACGGCGATGTCGCCGCTGGCCATGTCGATGTCGTAGGGGGCGTTGAACACGCGCTCGATGCCGGTCACGAGCACGCGCGACTCGCCGAAGCGCAGCCCGCCGGGCAGCTCCTCGATGGCGACCCCGATCAGGTTCTGGGCGCCGTCCACGAAGTAGAGCACGTCGCCCTGCGGCGACCAGCGCGGGTGGTTGCCGCCGTCGGCCGAGACGCGCCACCGGCCGGGCCGCTCGCCCAGGCCCTCGATGAAGACCTCCTGGCCGCCGGTCTCCTGGGAGACGTAGGCCAGCCACCGGCCGTCGGGCGACACGCGCGGCCACGCCTCGCCCGACTGGGCGTTCGGGTGCAGGCGCCGGGCCTCGCCCGACTCGAGATCGAGCACGGACAGGCGGAACGTGGCGCTCGAGTCCGAGGCGGCGAAATAGAGCCGGCGGCCGTCGGGCGAGAAGCCGCCCGGATAGTTGTCCTCGTCGTTGACCACGAGCGGGGCCAGGGCGCCGCCGCCGGCCACGTCGACCCGGTAGGCGCCGCCGTGCCCGGTGGGGTCGGCGAAGACCGCCATCCACGCGCCGCCCGGATGGTACACCGGCCCCCACTCGCTCTCGGTGCCGAAGGTGAGCCGCGTGCGCAGGCCGCGCTCGATCTCGACCTGCCACATGTCCATGGTGCCGGTGCGCTCGTCGGGAATCGCGAGGGCCAGGCTCCGGCCGTCGGGCGCGAAGGCCAGCCCCACCGTCAGCAGCCCCCGCACGATGGTGCCCCGCGACTCGCCCGTCGCCGCATAGCGCTCGATGTCGAACCGCCCCTGGCTGCCGCTGGCCCGCACGTAGGCCAGCACGCCGTTGCGGCTGACCGAGAAGGCCGAGAGGTGGGCCGCCCGGATCATCAGCACGTTGTCCAGGACGGGACGGGCCGGGCCGGTGAACTCGCGCCGGTCTGGATCGAAGGGGCGCGCCATGAGCAGGCCGTCGTGGGGGTAGAGGATGTGCCCCTCGGCGTACTGGGCGCTCGACTGCACCCGCATCAGGTCGACGCTCTCGCCGGTCTCCGCGTCGGCCACGCGCAGGAACGTGTCCAGGTCGGGGTTGTCCTCGGCCCGCGTGACGGCGATGTAGATGAAGTGCCGCCCGTCGGGCAGCCACTCCGGCAAACGGTGGCTGCGGATGCCCTCGTCGCGGTCGATGTGGGTCAGATCGACCGGATCGCCGCCCGTGGCGGCCACCTTCCAGATGGAACCGGCGTGGGTCGGGGCGAAGAGGATCTCGTCGAACTGGTTCCAGGCACCGCCCTTCATGTTCGAGGCCGGCACCACGCGCACGGCCGGCCCGCCGCCCACCGGGACGCGCAGGATCTGCCCGGCGCCGTCCGAGAAGCCGACCTCGCGGCTGTCGGCCGACCAGAAGGGGTACACGGCGCCGCGCGTGCCGTTCAGCGGCCGCGTCCAGCCGTCGGCCAGGTGCCGCACGTACACCTGCGGCACGCCCAGCGAGTCGGTGCCGCTGTAGCAGAGCATGCGGCCGTCGGGCGAGACCCGCAGCGGCCCCGGCGCGATGGGCGCGAGGCCGGCCACGACCCCCTGGGGCACCTCCACCGCCGACTGCACGAGCCGCTCCGGCTCGGGCTCCGGCCCGATCCGGCCCGTCAGGCCCGCCCACGCCGCCAGGCCGGCCACGACGGCCAGCGCGGCGGCCACGACCCAGCCCGTGCGCGCACTGGGGGGCGCCGCCGGCGGCGGCAGGGCGGCGGCGGCGGCCGAACTGGTCATGCTCATGATCGAGGAACTCGAGCCCTCGAGCGCCACCCGCGCCTCGCCGATGTCGCGCAGGCGCTGCCGCGCATCCTTCTCGAGGCAGCGGCGGCAGATCTGCACCAGCATGGCCGGCTGGTCGGCGGCCAGGGCCTCCCAGTCGGGCTCCTTGTGCAGCACGGCGGCGAGGGTGTCGGTGGCCGTGTCGCCCTCGAAGAGGCGCACGCCTGTCATCATCTCGTGCAGGATCACGCCGAAGGCCCAGATGTCGGCGCGGCGGTCGACCTCGTAGCCGCGGGCCTGCTCCGGGCTCATGTAGGCCGCGGTGCCCAGCACGGCGCCCGACCCGGTCAGGGCCTGGGTGATCGTCGGCTGGTACGACTGCGACTCGGCATCGCCCTCCTCCACGGCCTCGGCCTTGAAGGCGCGCGCGAGCCCGAAGTCCAGGATCTTGACGGTGCCGTCCGGGGCGACCTTCACGTTGGCCGGCTTCAGGTCGCGGTGCACGATCCCCTGCTCGTGGGCGTACTCGAGCCCCCGGGCCAGCTGGCGGGCCACGCCCTCGATCTGATCGGCGGGCAGCGGCCCGCCGCGCAGGCGCGCGCTGAGGTCGTCACCCAGGGCCAGTTCCATGACGAGCACGGGCTGGCCGTCGGCCTCCTCGAGCCCGTAGATGGCGGCGATGTTCTGGTTCTGCAGGGAGGCGAGCACCCGCGCCTCGCGCTGGAAGCGGGCCAGGCGCTCGGGGTCGCGGGCCAGTTCGGCGGGCAGCACCTTCAGGGCGACGTCCCGGTCGAGGCGCGTGTCCCGGCCCTTGAAGACCTCACCCATGCCGCCCCGCCCGATGGACGCGACCACTTCGTAGGGTCCGATGACGCGACCGATCATGCCGCCTGCCCCTTCGGGAAATCGTGCGCGGGAAAAATCGCGGGAATTCCCACCTACTCTACTCGGAATTGGCGGGATTTGCAATCGACGGCACCGCCGACGCTCAGGGCGCCGTGGCCCGCAGGATGAGACCGACCATGACCAGAGCCAGCACGTGCTTGAAGGCCATGGCGGCGATCCGGCCCACGAAGGCGTGGCCGCCGATGCGCAGGCTCGGTTCGAGGCGCTCGTTGCGCAGGTACTCGCCCAGCACGGCGCCGGCGAAGGCCCCCGCCAGCGACCCGAGCACCGCCCCGGCCACCGGCACCACGCCGTTGCCCGCGGCCGCACCCACCAGGCCCCCGATGAAGGCCCCCACCACGCCCCAGCGCGTGGCGCCCTTGCGCGCGGCGTAGAAGGTCCCGATCACGAACTCGACCGCCTCGCCCACCAGCGCGATGCCCAGCAGGATCAGCAGCAGCCGCCAGCCGATCGGATCGAAGCCCGTCACGAGGGCGTGCACCAGGGCCGCGGCGATCACCAGGAAGGTGCCGCCGAGGCCCAGGTACACGAAGAGGGAGAGGGTCACCAGCAGCAGGGCCCACAGGGCGTAGCCCGTCCAGGCCCCGATGCCGGCCAGGATCTCCACGCCGCCCGCCTAGTGCCCCGCGCCGCCGGCCCAGATCTTCTCGCCGGCCTCGACCGCGAAGTCCAGGTGGCTCTCGGCCGGGGGCAGCGTGCAGTTCCACTTCTCGGCGTTGTACATGCACAGCGGGTTGTAGGCGAAGTTGAAGTCCAGGTCGACCATGCCGTCGGCGTCGAGCTCGATGTCGAGGTAGCGCCCCCCGGCGTAGGTCTCCTTGCCGGTCGTCAGGTCGGTGAAGGGCAGCCAGAGGTAGTTGCCGGCCGACGTGTTGGCCGGGCCGAAGACCGGCAGCTCGTGCACGCGGCCATCGTGGCGGAACCGCACCCGTCCGCGCCGGATGTACGGCACCTCGCCGCCCTTGCGCTTGGCCAGCATCACGGTGTCGCTGCCCGCCTCGGCCAGGAAGGGCGTGCGGAAGCGCAGGTCGGCCCGGGGGAAGTAGTAGTCCAGGGCCTCGAAGCCGGGCACGTCGGCCTCGCGCAGGGGCGAGCGGGCCGGATCCGCGAACTCGTCGTTCTTCAGGATCCTCATCTCGACCAGACCGATCTCCCACTCCTCGTAGGCGTTCTGGCTCATGACGAAGGCGCCGGGGGCCTCGGCCTCGCCGCCGCCGCCGCCGCAGCCGACGAGGGCCGCGAGGGCGAGCGCGACCACCGCGCCCACCGCCAGTTTCGGGTTCCGGATCGCTTGCTGCCTCATGTTCTCCGTGTCCTGCGGGTTCGGGTTCGCGGCTGCGCGGCCTCGTCCCGGGGCGACCGCGACGAGGCGCGCATGATAGCACGCCGCCGGGCCCGCGGCCATGTCCGGCCGCGCGATCGCGTGAACCGACGGTTTCCAGAACCCGGCCGATTGGTTACCATGGGCCCGGATCGCCCCACCGGCCCGCGGGCCGACCGCACCCGGAGACTCCTTGCAGACCACGTCCCGTCATCCCCTGTCCCTGCGCGACGGCGCCGCCCTGCCCGGCCTCATCGCCTTCGCCGCCGCCGTCTGCGGCCGCCTGCCGGCCCTCGGCGCCTGGTGGTCGGGCTCCGACTGGTCGCGCCTGGCCGCCGCCGCCGGCCTGGAGGGCGGCGCCCCGGGCTGGCCCCTCGAACGGCTCTACTGGGCCCTGACCTGGCCCCTGTTCGGGCTGAACGCCGACGCCCACGCCTTCATCCGCCTCGGCCTGCACGGCCTGGCCGCCGTGCTCGTGGTCGCCATCGGGGCCCGGGCCGGCCTCGGTCGCCGCCGACGCACCCTGGCCGGACTCGTCTGGGCCGTGGC
>JAGRNP010000072.1 GCA_020440705.1 bacterium
ACGCGGATCCGGCGCGGCCTGCCCTTCGCCCTCAGCTGGTGGGCCTTCACCTTCCCGAGCGGGGCCCTGGCCATCGCCAGCGGCATCGCGGCGAAGGTGAGCGGGGTCGCCGCGATCCGGATCTTCTACAGCGGGGTGATGGTCTTCCTGCTGGTGATCTGGCTGGTGGTCTTCGTCCTGACGGTGCGGGGACTGGTCAGCCGGAAGCTGCTGTTGCCGGCCCATTGATCCTGGGGCGAAGCGGTGCTATAATGAGGGCACTCAGGAGAATCCGTCACCCCTGACAGGTTTCCTCCCGGTCGGCCTTCCCAGGTCGGCCTTCAAAAGAGACGCCCCTGCTGTCCGCAGGGGCGTCTCCATTTGGAGGCCGGTCGGCAGGTCGTCCGGAGCCGGCTCAGCCGCCCATCTGGTCGGCGATGATGCCGTCGGCGGCGGACAGGGCCCGCTCGAGCCCGGCCTGGTCCGGCATGCCGGCCTGGGCCATGTTGGGGCGACCGCCCCCGCGCCCGCCGCCCGCCGCGGCAATGGCCTTGACCAGGTTGCCCGCGTGCAGGGTGCCGGCGTCGACCAGGTCGGGGGTGAGGCTGACCAGCAGGGTCGCCTTCCCGTCCAGATCGGCGGTGAGCACCACGACCCCCCGGGCGCCCAGCCGGTCCCGCACATGGTCGCCCAGCTCCATGAAGGCCCCCTTGTCGGCGGCATCGACGTGGGCCGTGATGACCTTCAGTCCCGCCACCTCGCGCGGCGTGTCCAGGGCCGAACTCAGGGACTCGCGGGCCTCGGCCTGGTGCAGCCGGGCCAACTCGCGCCGGAGCTCGTCGCGCTCGGCGAGGAGGGCACGGGTCTGGTCGACCAGCGGTCCGCCGTCGCGCCGCAGCAGGCCGCCCAGCGCCCCGACCGCCTGCCGCTCCTGGCGGTACAGCGCCGCCGCCTCGGGTCCGGTGACCGCCTCGATGCGGCGCACCCCGGCCGAGACGCTGCCCTCGCTGGTGATGCGGAAGGGTCCGATGTCGCCCGTGCGGAAAGCGTGGGTGCCCCCGCACAGCTCGACCGAGGTCACGGGGCCGTAGTCCTCGCCCTGGCGCGGCGACACCAGATGGCCGCCGTGCACCTGCACGACGCGCACCCGGTCGCCGTACTTCTCGCCGAAGAGCGCCATGGCGCCGCGCTCGCGGGCTTCGGCCAGGGGCACGTCGCTCTCCACGAGCACGGCCCGGTTCTGGGCGATCGCCTCGTCCACGAGGGACTCGACCTCGGCCAGCTGGGCCGGGGTCAGGGCCTGGTCGTGGCGAAAGTCGAAGCGCAGGCGCCCCGGCTCGACGACCGAGCCGGCCTGCTCGACGTGGTCGCCCAGGACGCTGCGCAGGGCGGCGTGCAGCAGGTGGGTCGCGGTGTGGTTCCGCATACAGCCCGCGCGCCGCACGGCGTCGACCTGCAGCTGCACCGTCGCGTCGGCGCCGAAGGCCCGCGCGAGCTCGTCCACGTCTCCGGCCACGACGCAGACGGGGCCCTCGGGACTCGCCTGGGTGTCGCGCACGTCCAGGACGCGGTCGCCGTCCGACAGGATGATGTGGCCGGTGTCGCCCACCTGACCGCCCGACTCGGCGTAGAACGGCGTGCGGTCGCACAGGACGTGGGCCAGGGGCGTGCCCTCCGGACCTTCGCCCCCGCCGCGCACGGCCACCACGCGCGCCTGCTCGGTGACGCGCTCGTAGCCGACGAACTCGGCGCGGAAACCGCCCAGGTCGAGGCCCGGCACGAGGGTTCGCCAGGGGGTGATGCCCGCCATGAAGGTCTTCTCGCTGCGGCTCTGCTCGCGCTGGCGCTCCATGCAGGCGCGGAAGCCGTCGTGGTCGACGGAGAAGCCGTCCTCCTCGGCCACCACGGCCGTCAGGTCGACGGGGAAGCCGAAGGTGTCGTGCAGCTTGAAGGCCTCCTCGCCGCTGAGCTCGGTGCGGCCGTCGCGGGCCATGGCGGCCTTGTAGTCGGCGTAGACGTGGAGCCCCGCGGCCAGCGTGCGCAGGAAGCGCTCCTCCTCGTTGCGGATCACGTCGAGCACGCGCTCGCGGCGCGCGACGATCTCGGGGTAGGCCTCGCCCATCTCGGCGATGACCACCTCGGCGATGCGGAACAGGAACGGCTCCTCCATGCCCAGCAGGTGGCCGTGGCGGGCGGCCCGCCGCAGGATGCGACGCACCACGTAGTCGGCGCCGGTGTTGCCGGGGATGGCCCCGTCGGCCACGGTGAAGGTCACGGCCCGGGCGTGGTCCGCGATGACCTGCATGCTGATGCGGTCCTCGCCCTCGGGTTCGCGGCCGCAGATCTCGCTCATGCGCGCGATCAGGGGCGTGAAGAGGTCGGTCTCGTAGTTGCTCTGCCTGCCCTGCATGACGGCCACCAGGCGCTCGAAGCCGAGACCCGTGTCGACGCTCTTCATGGGCAGGGGGTGCAGCACGCCTTCCTTGTCCCGGTCGAACTCCATGAAGACGTGGTTCCACAGCTCGAGCCAGCGGTCGCAGTCGCAGACGCCCACGAAGCAGCCGTCCGGATGGTCGCACTTCATCTGCTGGCCCTGGTCGTAGTGGATCTCGGTGCAGGGGCCGCAGGGGCCGGTGTCGGCCATGGACCAGAAGTTCTCCTCGTCGCCCCGCTCCAGATCGCCCAGGCGGACGATGCGTTCGGGGGCCAGCCCCACCTCGTGCTCCCAGATGCCGAAACTCTCGTCATCGTCCTTGTAGACCGAGACCCAGAGGCGGTCGCGGTCGAGCCCCATGACCCGGGTCAGGAAGTCCCAGCCCCAGGTGATCGACTCGCGCTTGTAGTATTCGCCGAACGACCAGTTGCCGAGCATCTCGAAAAAGGTATGATGACGGGCGTCCTTGCCCACTTCCTCGAGGTCGTTGTGCTTGCCGGAGACCCGCATGCACTTCTGGACCGAGGCGGCCCGCACGTAGTCGCGCTTCTCGAGGCCGAGGAAGACGCCCTTGAACTGGTTCATGCCCGCATTGGTGAACAGGAGCGTGGGATCGTCCTGCGGCACGAGGGTCGACGACGGCACGACCGTGTGGCCCCGCTCGGCGAAAAAGTCGAGAAAACTTGCGCGGATCTCCCTGGCTTTCAATTTGGCTCCAGCCCCGCGGGGGGTGAAAAAGTCCTACAAGGCCACGCGGCGCGGCCGAAACAAAACAAGGATACCGGGTTATCTCGGCCGGCGACTTCTGGCCGGCGCTCCGGACGACCCGGCACGCAAGCCGATAGTTTAAGCGGGCCCCCGGGCGTGGTCAACCCACGCCGGGCGCCGCGGCTGGGCGCGGGAGGCGCCCGAGGACCATGCGCAACGTCCTGCACATCGTCGTCTCGATCCTGATGTGGCTCCTCTTCGGGTACTACTGGTACGTGGTGGGCCGCCGTCAGATCGACCTGGCCTCGCTGCAGTCGGTGGCGGTGCTGGCCGGCTTCACGCTGGTCGGGATCGTGCTGACCCTGTTGTGGATCGCCCACAACCGCAAGCTGGCCCGACGCAACCGGCGCCTGGCCGCCCCGGCGACGCCGCCGGAGGCGTACGCCGCCGACCACCTGGGCCGGGAACGGGCCGGGGACGACCTGGCGACCCTGAAGGCGGCCCCCACGGTCGTGGTGCGGCTGGACGACGAGGGCCGCAAGGTGTGCACCGCGGCGACGGGAAGGGGTGCCTGATGGATCTCTATTCCCTGATCGTCCGTTTCCAGTCGACCTGGGTCTACCTGGTCCTGCTGATCTACTTCGCCTGGTACCCGCTCACGACGAGCGTCATGTGGATCTTCACCTCGTTCCTCTTCTACCGGCGCCGCGACTCGGGCCCGACGGAGAAGCTGGCCGCGTTCTACGCCTACGAAGAGAAGCCCATGGTCAGCTTCCTGATCCCGGCCTTCAACGAGGAGGCGAACATCGCCCACACCCTGCGGGGCGTGCTGGCGGTGGACTATCCCGCCTTCGAGATCGTCGTGATCGACGACTGCTCGACCGACCGCACCCTCGACGAGATCGAGCCCTTCCTCGCCGACCCGCGCGTGCGCCTGGTGCGCAAGCTCGTCAACGAGGGCAAGGCCATGGCGCTGAACGACGCCATCCCCGTGAGCCGGGGCGAACTGGTCTTCGTGATGGACGCCGACGCGGTGCCCGTGCCGGACATCCTGCACCACCTGGTCCCCCACTTCCGCTTCCCGCGCTGCGCCGCCGTCACCGGCAATCCCCGCGTCGTCAACCGGCAGAGCTTCCTGGCCAAGCTGCAGGCCATCGAGTTCGCCTCGATCATCTCGCTCATGCGGCGGGCCCAGCGGGTGTGGGGCCGCATCATGACCATGAGCGGCGTGGTGGGCATCTTCCGCCGCACCGCCCTGTACGACGTCGGGCTCTACAGCCCGGAGATGGCCACCGAGGACATCGACCTGACCTGGCGGCTGCAGCTGCGGCACTGGGACGTGCGCTACGAGTCGCGCGCGGTCATGTGGATGCGGGTGCCCCAGTCGCTGGAGGGGCTATGGCGGCAGCGGCGGCGCTGGGCCCTGGGCCTCAGCCAGGTCCTGGTGCGCCACGGAAGCGAGCTCCTGCAGTGGAAGCACCGGCGCTTCTGGCCCGTGCTCATCGAGGCCAACCTCTCGGTGCTCTGGGCCTACACCTACGTGCTGCTGACCACCGTCTGGCTCGTCAGCTACGCGGTGGGCTATCCGCCGGTGGGCGCGAGTCCGATCCCCAACTTCTGGGGCATGCTCATCGCGACGGTGTGCCTGCTGCAGCTGGTGACCGGCGTGATCCAGGACCGCGTCTACGACGAGCTCCTGAAGAAGTCGTTCATCGTCGCGGTCTTCTACCCGCTGGTCTACTGGATCCTGATGGCGGTCATCACCGTCACCACGGCCCCCATGGGGCTGAACGTCAACCGCCAGAAGCGCAAGTACACGCTCTGGAAGCCGGTCCGGGAGTAGCATGAGGCCCACGTGGACACGCATCCTCCCCGTGGCCGCCCTGGTCGCCTGCGGCCTGGCCGCGGCGCCGGCGCGCGCCCAGGTGGCGGCCATGGCCGACACCGCCGACGGGGTCATCGACACGGAGCAGGCCTGGCGCAAGGTCACCGAGGCTCGCGACGCCGCCGGCGAGGACCGCCACCACGAGGCCGTGGCCGACTACCTCGAGGCCCTGGCCAACGACGCCCGGCTGGTGCCCATGGTGGCCCAGGAGATCGCCTACCAGAAGCTGTGGCGCGAGGATGCCGAGAAGTCGATCTTCTACTTCCGCCGCTACCTGGCCCGGCACCCGGACGAGGAGAACCGCGACGTGCGCAAGGGCCTGGCCATGGCGTACAGCTGGAGCGGCCGGCAGCCGGAGGCGGTGGGCCTGTACCGCGAGCTCGTCGCCGAGGACCCGACCGACGGCGCGGCCCGGCTCGGGCTGGCCCGCAGCCTGCTGTGGGACAACCGCCTGCGCGAAGGGTGGTCGGTGCTGCGGGCGGTCGAGGACGAGTCCGGCCCCGACGAGGCCGCCGGGCGCGAGGCGGGCGACTTCGCCCTCGTCGTGCTCGATTCCTACTCGGCGCCCCTGGCCGCCGACCTGAACGCGTCCTGGGACTCGGACGACCTGGACATCGTGCGCCTCGGGGTCACCGGCAGCTTCACCGTCCTGGGCAACAAGCTGCTGCAGGTGACGCCTTCGTACGGGCGGTACCGCCAGCCCGGCCAGGCGGAGATCGGCAATCCGGCCCTGGGCTTCGGCTTCCATGCGGCCCTGGCCCACAACTGGGCCCTGCACGCCTACGGCAAGGTGCAGCATTTCGGCACGGGCTCGCCCCTGTACGCCGGTCCGGAGAACCTGGACTGGACGAACCTCGCGGGCGACTTCTGGCTGACCTGGCTGCCGGCGCCGCGCTGGCGCATCGACTTCGGCGGCACCTCGGCCCCGGTCGAGACGTTCTTCGCCCTCGACAACCACATCCACTACGAGCAGACCAACGCCTCGGTGGACCATCGCCTCGGCCGGCACTGGTCGGCCGGCCTGTCGGCGAACCTGGCCGACTACAGCGACGGCAACTCCCGCACCCGGGGTGCCGCCCGCATCACGTGGAAGCGCGAGGGGCGCTGGGAGATCCACGCCGGTCCGGTGCTGACCTGGATGGACTTCGAGATCCCCTACCCCGGCGGCTACTGGGCGCCCGACGAGGTCGTCAACGGCAGCCTCGAGGCGACCCTGAAGACCCGCACCCGGCACTGGACCTGGCGTCTGAACGGCAGCGTCGGCGTGGAAAAGGAGACGGGTGCCGACCAGGTGACCGTGGGCGGTGTGAGCCTGCGGACGGGCTGGCGCTTCGCCCCCGACTGGCTGGCCGCGGTCGAGGGGGGCCATTCGCGCAGCTCGTTCAGCAGCGCCAGCGGCTTCAACCGCACCTTCCTGAACCTGACGGTGCGCCGCTTCTTCTAGGGGGATCCATGCACCGGACGAACCGCGCCCCCCGCCCCCCCGGACACGGCCGCCGCCGGTTCGTCGCGGCGGTGCCGGTGATGCTGGTGGCGATCCTCGCCCTGGCCGCCGGGTGCGGCGACGACGACCGGCCGGCCCCCGCGGGCAGCCTCTACGAACTCGACCCGCCGGAACTCGGCCTCGAGTCGGTGACCAGCGCCGGCCCGGGCGTGCCCGTCCTCTGCTACCACTACTTCCGGTCCGGCTTCGATCCGGGCTACCTGGCGCGGGTGCTCGGCTCGGTGCTCTTCGGCATGCCGGCCCTGGGCCCGCGCGAGTTCTGGACGACGCCCATCGGCGAGTTCGAGAAGCACCTGAAACACTTCCGCGACACCGGCACCCGCGTCATGACCCTGGACGAGGTGGCCGACCTGGTCGAGACGGGCCGGCCGCTGCCCCCGCGGGCGGTCGTCCTGACCATCGACGACGCCGACCGCAGCGTCTACGAGCTGGCCTGGCCCCTGCTGCGCGAGTACGGCGTCCGGGCCCACCTCTTCGTGCCCACCGGCCACGTGGGCTCCGACTGGGCCGACCTCGACGTCTGCTCGTGGGAGGAACTGCGGGAAATGGCCGCCTCGGGCACGATCATCCTCGGCAGCCACACCCGCGACCTGCACTACAAGATCGGCACCCGCAAGGGTCTGGAGCCGGTGTTCTGGAATCCGCAGGAGATCGACGGGGAGCGGCGGGCCGCCACCCTGGCCGACGTGACGGCGCACCGGCGGCAGGGCGACCTCGCCTGGCCACCGGCGGCGACGGCCGTGCTGTCCGGTCCCTGGGGTCCGGTGGCGGCCGACCTGCTGGCCAGCCGCGGCGACATCGCCACGGCCCGGACCGACGCGCGCTGGCTGGCCTGGCCCTACGGCTTCGCCAACGGCGATCTGGACAGCATCGCGCGGGCCGTCGGTTTCCGCGGGACGGTGAGCCTCGAGCCGCGCCCGTTCGCGGCCACCGACAGCCTGCTCCACACCGGACGCTTCACCCTCACCGCCAAGTCGACCGTCGGCATGCTCGACGAGATCATGCGCCGCAGCGCGGAGCTCAGCCCAACCCCGTGATCCACAGCCGCCGCCGCCGCGGGCCGTCGAACTCGCAGAACCAGATCTTCTGCCAGGTGCCCAGCAGGGGGCGACCGCGGCGCACGGGCACCGTGACCGAGCTGCCCACGAGGGTCGCCTTGATGTGGGCGGCGGCGTTGCCCTCGGCATGGCGGTAGGCGTCCTGCCACGGGACGAGGCGGTCCAGGGCGCCGGTCATGTCGCGGACCACGTCGGGATCGGCGCCCTCGTTGATCGTCACGCCGGCCGTGGTGTGGGGGTTGAAGACCAGGACGGCACCGTTCCCGATGCCCAGCTCGGCGATGGCCGCCGCCACGAGAGGCGTGGCGTCGATGAAGTCGGTGCGCGCCTCGCTGGCCAGTTCCCTCTCGATCATGCCTTCACCTTCTCGAAATTGCCCCGGGCGTCGTCGTAGACGAGGACCTCGCCCGAGTCGATGACGTAGTACCAGCCCTGCACGCTGAGCGTCCCGGCGCGGACCCGCTCGGCGATGAAGGGGTAGGTCAGCAGGTGGCGCATCTGCACCAGCACGTTGATCTGCTCGGTGAGCCATTCCCGATCGGCCGCGTCGCTGTTGCCGGCCTCGGCGCTGAGGCGGGCCACGCGGCCGGGCACCTCGGCGCTGTGCTGGAGCCAGCGGCTGACCGCCGGCAGGCCCTCGAGTTCGGCGGGCGTCATGTGCAGGGCGGCGCACCCCCCGCAGTTCGAATGGCCGCAGACCACGATCGTCCCCACCGCGAGCACCTGCACCGCGTACGAGATGGCCGCCGCCGTGGACGCGTCCTGGTCGGACTCGGCCCAGGGCGGGACGATGTTCGCCACGTTCCGCACGAGGAAGAGCTCGCCGGGATCGGTGTTGGTGATCAGCGTCGGCACCACGCGCGAGTCGGAGCATCCCACGAAGAGCGTGTGGGGCTGCTGGCGCCGGCCGAGACGGGAGAAGAGTTCGTGATGGCGGGAGAAGTCCTCGCGCTGGAAGCGCAGCACTCCCTGGAAGAGCTTGTCCATGTCGTGTTTCTCCATCGGCCGCGACATCCGGACGGGCCCGGACGCATCCGGACGCTTCCGGACGCATCCGGACGCACCGGGCCGCCCGGGCCTAGCCGGGACCCGCCGCGCCCTCGTCCAGGGCCTCGCGGACCCGCCGGCCGAGGGTGTCGCGGGTGAAGGGTTTCTGGACGAGCCGCACACCGCGGTCCAGCCGTCCGTTGTGGATGATCGCATTGGCAGTGTAGCCCGAGGTGTACAGGACCGCCAAGCCGGGGCGCAGACGCTGCGCCTCGGTGGCCAGTTCGACGCCGTTCAGTCCGCCCGGCAGCACCACGTCCGTGAAGAGCAGGTCGATCGCCGCGTCGCCGGCGAGGATCTCCAGCGCGGCCACCGCGCGGTCGGCCTCGCGAACGCGGTAGCCGAGCCGCTCGAGGAGCTGGCGCGCCAGCTGGCGCACGTCGGCCGCATCCTCGACCACGAGGATCGTCTCGCCGCCGCCCCGGGGCAGACCGGCGTCGGGCCGCACGGCCCGCGGCGCCGGCGTGTCGGCCGAGGCCCGCGGCAGGTAGAGCTTCACCGTCGTCCCCTCGCCGGGCTCGCTGTAAACCTTGACGTGCCCCCCCGACTGCTTGACGAACCCGTACACCATCGACAGGCCCAGCCCGCTGCCCTTGCCCACGTCCTTGGTGGTGAAGAAGGGCTCGAAGATGTTGGCCTGGACCGCCTCGCTCATGCCCGTGCCGCTGTCCGAGACCGCGACCAGCACGTACTGTCCCGGGGTGACCTCGCGCTGGGCCCGCGCGTAGTCGTCGTCGAGGGAGGCGTTGCCGGCGTCGATGGTCAGGGCGCCCCCTTCGGGCATGGCGTCCCGGGCGTTGACGCACAGGTTCAGGATCGCGTTCTCGAGCTGGGAGGGGTCGGCCTCGCAGCGCCAGAGGCCGCCCGCCAGGACGATCTCCAGCTCGATGTGCTCGCCGAGGGTGCGGCGCAGCATGTCGTCCATGCCGCGCAGCACGTCTCCCATGTCGAGGGAGCGGGGACGCAGCGGCTGCTTGCGGGAGAAGGCCAGCAGGCGGCTCGTGAGGGCGCTGGCCCGCTCCGCGGCCGCCGCCACCTGCTGCAGGGACTCGGTCACGAGGTCCGTGTCCCCGGGAAACTGCTGGGCCAGTTCGACGTTGCCGACGATCACCGTCAGCAGGTTGTTGAAGTCGTGGGCGACGCCACCGGTCAACTGCCCGACCGCTTCGAGCTTCTGCGCCTGGACGAGCTGGGCCTCGAGCCGGGCCTTTTCGCGCTCGGCCCGCTTGCGCTGGGTGATGTCGACCATGGTGCCGCGCACGAGCGTCCGCTCGGAATCGGGCAGCCGCACGAGGCTGATCTCGCAGGGAATGTCCTGCCCCTGCCGCGAGCGGTGGGTCCATTCGAAGGTGGGCGCCTCGCCGGCCACCGCGCGGCCGATCCACTCCATGGCCGCCGCGGGCGAGGGCCTCCCGTCCGGCTGCTGCACCGGGCTGAAGTCGGCGGGGCCGGCCCGGTCGATCAGCTCGTCGCGCGCGACGCCGAACAGGCGCGAGGCCCCTTCGTTCGCGTCCACGAACAGGCCGGACGTCGCGTCGAGGATCACGATCGCTTCGGGGGCGTGCTCGACCAGGATCCGGAACCGCTCCTCGCTCTGGCGCCGCGCGGCGAGGGCCCACTGGGTCGCCAGGGCGTCGGCGAGTCGGGAGGCGACGACGAAGAAGAGGCCTTCGACGTCGTCGTAGCGGCAGGCGCGGCGGCAGTGGTGCAGGCCCACCAGGAGCGCGGGGCGCCCGTGGGGCGAGACGACGGTCATCAGTTCCGAACGGATGGTGAACTGCTCGGCGACGGGGCTCTGGCGGTCGGGCCGGAGGGCGGCCACCGGCCGGCCGGTGCGCCGGGCGGCCGCGATCAGGTCGCGATGGAAGGCGTCGGCGCGCAGCTCGGCCGCCGCAGCCAGCACGCCCGGCCAGGCCGAGCGCGTGCGCTCCGCCAGCGCGTCCCACACCTCGGGCTCCCCCTCGCGCTCGGCGAGCAGCCAGGCCCGGTCGGCATCGAAGACGTCCAGCATGACGTCGAGGACGGCGCCCACCTGGCCGTTCCCCGCATCGCCGCCCGAGATGGCGCGGGTGATCCGTTCCATGGCGTCCATGACGCCGAGGGCCTGGCAGGGCGGATGGTTCTCTGCGGGACACACGTGGGCGACCTCCGGTTCTCGCGTTCCCCGGAGACTAGCACGATCCCGTCCCGCGACCCACCCTAGAAGTCGAAATACATGGTGAACTCGTATGGGTGCGGCCGCGTGTTGATGGCCGCGATCTCCGCGTGCTTCACCTCGAGCCAGCGCCGGATCAGCGACTCGGGGAAGGCGTCCCCGCGCAGCAGGTACTGGTGGTCCCGCTCGAGGGCGTCGAGGGCGTCGGCGAGGGAGCGCGGCAGGAAATCCTCCTGGCGGCTCGTGTCCGACGGGGCGTCCTCGGGCGCGTAGCCCGCCCTAATCGGGTCGATGCGGTTGATGACGCCGTCGAGCCCGGCCATCAGGATCGCCGCCCCGCACAGGTAGGGATTGGCCGTCAGGTCGGGCGGCCGGTACTCGATGCGCCGCAGCTCGCCGTCGGTCACGTAGCTCGGGATGCGGATCGCCGCCCCGCGGTTGCTGCGCCCGAAGGTGCGCACCGTCGGCGCCTCGAAGCCGGGCACCAGGCGCTTGTAGCTGTTGGTGCTCGGGTTGGTGAAGGCGCACAGGGAGTCGGCGTGGGTCAGGATGCCCCCGATGTAGTAGAGGGCCGTCTGCGAGAGGTGGGCGTAGCCCTGCGGATCATCGAAGACGTTGCGTCCGCCGCGCGTGAGGAACTGGTGCAGGTGCCAGCCGCTGCCCGCGTTCTCGTACAGGGGCTTGGGCATGAAGGTGACCTTCAGCTCGTGGCGCTCGGCCAGGTTGGCCAGGATGTACTTGGTCAGCACGGCGTGGTCGCCGGTGGTGGGCAGGTCGGCGAACCAGCCCTCGATCTCCTGCTGGCCCTGGGCCCCCACCTCGTGGTGGTGGTAGCGCACCGGGATGCCGAAGTCGCGCATGACGCCGCACACCTCGTCGCGGAAGTCGGCGTAGCGGTCGTGGGGATTGCAGGCGTGGTAGGCGTTCTGGAAGAAGCGCTCGCCGCTCGTCACGCCGTAGAAGCTCTCGTTGGCCGTGTTGCCGAACTCGGCCGCGTCGAAGATGTGGAACTCGTATTCGGGCCCCCACTGGGACGAGTCGGCCACGCCGGCGTCGCGCAGCGCCTGCTCGGCCTTGCGCGCCACGGCACGGCCGTCCTGCGGGAAGGGCGTCCGCGCCTCGTCGGTCAGGTGGGCCGCGGCGAACATCGTCACCGTGGGGCGGCGTCGGAACGGGTCCACGGCCGCCGTCGCCAGATCCGGCACCAGGACCATGTCGCTGTTCTCCACCTTCAGGAAGCCGTAGCTCGAGCCGTCGAAGCCGATGCCGTCCCGGCACACGTCGGCGGTCAGGCGATCACAGGGGAAGCTGATGTGGTGCAGCCGACCGGCGAGGTCGAGCATCTTCAGGTCGATGAACTCGGCGTGGTGGGCGTCGATGAGGGCGCGCACGCGGGAAAGGGCGGCGTCGGACATGGCGAACCCCTTGCGGGACAAGGTGCATCTCTTTTCGGGACTGGATGCGAAAAATAGTCACCTGGCGCACCAGAACCAAGGGAATCCCGCCCCTGGATGGAGACAGGCCGCGCATTCCGGATCGCCCACACACGCCTTGCCGCGGCCCGGGCCGCTGCCTATTTTCGTAGCCTGATCGGCGCGGCCGGTCGCCTGCAGCGTCCCGTGCGAAAGGATCCGCCGTTGGCAGAGAGCCCCGCAGCCGGCCCCGGCCCGGCCGCCATCACCATCACCGTCGACGGCCGCCCCGTGCGCTGCCGTCCCGACACCAGCGTGGCGGTGGCCCTCTTCGAAAGCGGCCGGCGCGAGCTGTCCCACTCCCACAAGTACGGTCGTCCGCGGGGCCTGACCTGCGCCCGCGGCCATTGCACCAGCTGCCTGATGCGGATCGACGGCGTCCCCAACGTGCGCACGTGCGAGACGCGGGTCCGCGACGGCATGACCGTCGCCGTCCAGGACACGGGCACCTTCTATGGCGGCCCCATGCAGAAGATGCTCGGCCTGGGCAGCCGCTGGGTTCCCGTCGGCTTCTACTACAAGTGGTTCACGCGGCCGGCCACGGTCAGCCGCTTCTTCCTCGAGCGCATCCGGCCCATGACCGGCGTGGGGCGTCTGCCCGACGCCGCGGCGTCGCGACGGGCGCTGCCCGCCGCGGCCTCCGCGTCGCCGCCCGCGGCCCCCGACCTCGGCCACGTGGCGCGTCTCGTGGTGGGCGGCGGGCCCAGCGGGCTCCGGGCCGCCCTTGCCGGCGGCGGCCCCACCCTGGTCATCGACGACATGCCGGTGCCCGGCGGCCAGCGCAAGGCCGCCCTCGACGCCGTGGCCCACGCCGACGTCGACCTGCTGCCGCGTTTTCCCGGCCTGGCGGATGCCCGCGAGCGCATCCAGGCCGCCGTCAACGCCCTGAACGACCGCCCCGGGATCCGCTTCGTCGGCGACAGCAAGGTGCTCGCCGGCTACCAGCCGGGGGGCGTGGTCGTGCGTCGGCCGGACGGCGTGGCCACGGCCCGCTGCGACGAACTGGTCTGGGCCGCCGGCGCCCTCGACGCGTTCGGCCTCTTCCCCGGCAACGACACGCCGGGCATCTTCGGCCCGCGCGCCCTTTACCGCATCGTCGCCCGCGACGGTCTGGACGTGGCCGGCCGCCACGCCCTGCTCGTGGGCAGCGGTCCGGACCTGTGGCTCAGCGCCGCCCTGCTGCACGGGCGCGGCGCCCTGGTGAAGCTCGTCGTCACCGGCGGCGGCAACCAGTCCGAGGTCGCCGCCGCGGTCGACCTGAAGTGGCCCCTGAACACCGGCCTGCGTCTCGACGAGGTCCGCGGCTCCGGCCCCCACGCCCTGCGCGCGACCTTCGTGCCCCGGCGCAGCGCCCCCGGGCCGAAGGGCAGCCACATGCATCTCGAAGCCGACTTCATGGTGCTCTGCGGCGCCGGCAAGCCCGCCTACGACGTGCCGTTCCAGCTGGGCGCCGACCTCGTGCTCGACCCGGCCCGCGGCGGCTACGTGCCCCGCGGCAGCACCCCCGACGGCGCCGACTTCACCGCCCCGCTGGCGGGCGGGCTGAACCTGACCTGGACCGGCGGCGCCTGCGGCCGCGCCGCCGCCGAGAGGAGCGCCCCGTGAGCGAAGACCGGATCTTCCTCTGCTGCTGCGAGGACGTCACCCTGCGCGAGTGGCGGCAGGCCTACGGAGAGGGCTTCAGCGAGATGGAGTCGCTGAAGCGCTACACCGGCCTGGGCACGGGCTTCTGCCAGGGCAAGCGCTGCCTGTCCGAGGCGGCGGCCGAGTTGGCGGCCCTGCGCGGCGCCGAGCCGGCGACCATCCGGCTGACGACCATCCGGCCGCCGGCCGAGCCCCTGACCTTCGCCGAACTGGCCGCCCTGGACCTCGACGCGCCGGGCGCCGTGCCGCGGGCCGACGGCCGCGCCGCGCTGCCCGCTCCGACCGCCCCGGAGGAGGAGTCATGATCCCCCTGTCCCGGGGCCCGGTGCCCGCCACCGCCGACGCCGTGGTCATCGGCGGCGGCATCAACGGCCTGGCCGTGGCCTACGAGCTGGCCGGCCGCGGGCTGAAGAACATCGTCGTCCTGGAGAGCCGCTACATCGGCAGCGGCTCGACCGGCCGCTGCGGCGGCGGCATCCGGGCGCAGTGGACGACGAAGGAGAACATCCGGCTGGCCCAGGAAAGCGTCGCCATGTACGAGAACATGTCGGCCGAGCTGGGCTACCAGGTGTTCTTCCGCCAGGGCGGCTACCTGATGATCACCGAGAACGAGAAGGACCTGCCCGCCCTGCGCGACGCGGTGGCCCTGCAGAACAGCTGCGGCGTGCCGACCGAGTTCCTGCCGCCGTCGGACTGCCGGAAGATCGTGCCCGACCTGGACGTCTCGCGCCTCGTGGGCGCCACCTTCTGCCCCAAGGACGGCACCGCCTACCCCTTCGCCGTGGTGTGGGGCTACGCCCGGGCCTGCCACCGGCGGGGCGTGCGCATCTTCATCCGCACGACCGTCAAGGAGATGCTCGCCCAGGACGGCCGCATGCGCGGCGTCGTCACCGACCGCGGCGTGATCCACGCGCCGGTGGTCGTCAACAGCGCCGGCCCCTGGGCCCGCCACCTCGCGGCCCAGGTCGGCGTCAGCCTGCCCAACCGGCAGGAGCGCCACGAGATCATGGTGAGCGAGTCGCTCAAGCCGTTCCTCGACCCCATGGTCATCTCGATCACCAACGGCATCTACTTCAGCCAGAGCCTGCGCGGCGAGATCGTCGGCGGCATCGGCGACCCGCACGAGCCCCACTGGACCGACCCGGCCGAGTTCGACACCCGCAGCCAGCTCGTCTTCGCGGTGCGCTTCGCCCGCGCGCTGACGGCATTGTACCCGCGGGCGGCCCAGGTCCGCATGATGCGGCAGTGGGCCGGCATGTACGACGTCACGCCGGACCACCGTCCCATCCTCGGCGGCGTGCCCGGCCTCGAAGGCTACCACCACATCTGCGGCTTCAGCGGACACGGCTTCATGCTCGGTCCGGTCACGGGCCGGCGCATGGCCGAGCACATCCTGACCGGACGCCCCGACGAGATCATCACGAGCCTGTCGCTGGATCGCTTCGAGCGCGGCGACCTGCAGGCCGACGCCTTCGTGGTGGGCTGAGCGGGGATCAGTCGCCGGGCAGCAGGTCGGCCAGGGCCTTGTCCAGCTCGCCGAACGCGAAGCGGAAGCCGTGGGCCTTCAGCACGTTGGGCACGACCCGCTGGCTGGCCAGGATCATGCCGGCCTTCTCCCCCAGCAGCAACCGCATGGCGAACGACGGCGCCGGCAGCCACGAGGGCTTGCCCAGGGCGGCGCCGAGGGCGGCCGCGAAGTCCTTCTGCGGCGGCGGCGTGGGCACCACCGCGTTGATGGGTCCGGCCAGTTCCTCGTTGTCGAGGGTGAACAGGATGATGCGCACGAGGTCCTGGATGTGCAGCCAGGGGAAGTACTGCTGACCGTTGCCGAGCGGGCCGCCGAAGCCCAGACGGAACGGCGCCAGCAGCCGGGGCAGGGCGCCGCCGTCCGGGCTCAGGACGATGCCGATGCGGATGCAGGCCACGCGCAGGCCGTCGCGCTCGGCCTGGATGGCCGCGTTCTCCCACTCGAGGGCCAGGCGGGCGAGGAAATCCTGCCCGGGCTCGTGCCCCTCGCCCAGCGCGGTGTCGCCCTGGTCGCCGTAGTAGCCCACCGCCGAACCGCTCACCAGGCAGCGGGCGCGCTCGCTCTGCTGCAGCGCCCGCACCACGTTCTCGGTGACGGCCAGGCGGGAGCGGCGCAGGCGGGTCTTCTTCTTGCGGGTCCAGAGCCCGTCGGCCACCGGCTCGCCGGCCAGGTTGACGACCGCGTCGCAGCCGGCGACGACCTGCTGCCATGCGCCCTCCTGGTTGGGATCGGCCTCGACCACCTCGGTGCCCCGGGGCAGGACCCGGCGGGCCCGGTCGGCGTCGCGCGACACGCAGACGACCTCGTCGTGGCGGTTCAGGAGCTGGGGCACGAGCACCCGGCCGACCAGGCCGGTGCCCCCGGTGATGAAGATGCGCACGGTGTTCCTTTCGGTGGGCCGGCCGTCGGGGGGCCGGACACCCCATTCTAGCGGAGGGCCCCGGCGGTGTCCACCGACGCCGTGGTTGGCCGCGCCCGCGCTTTGGCTTATTTTGGTCCGGCCCCCAACCCACAGGAGCTGACATGGAGTACCAGAACTTCGACTGCGAGATCGCCGAGGGCTGCGCCCGCATCGGCATGATCGGACCCGGCGCGCCGCAGATGGCCGACCTCCACGACGAGTTCGTCGACCTGATGCTGCGCCTGCAGGAGGACAACGCCGTGCGCGTGATCCTCTTCACCGACGGCGATCACGCCTTCGACCTGCACCACGAGCTGGACGGCGCCGCGGCGGCCCGGCAGCGCGACGGGGGCCTGGAGACCGTGGCCGTGGCCGAGGAGATCTCCCGCAACATCGTCACGCTCATGGGCGACTCGGCCAAGCCGATCATCGCGGCCACGCGGGGCGATGTGCGCAACATCGGCCTCGGTTTCTACATGGCGGCCGACGTGCGGCTCGCGTCGCGCCAGGCGGCCTTCACCTGCCTGGACATGGCCGGCGGGCTGCTGCCGGGCTGGGGCCTGACCCACCTGCTGCCGCGGCTGATCGGTCCGGGCCGCACCATGGACTTCCTCTTCTCCCGCCGCACCGTCGGCGCCGAGGAGGCCTGGCAGATGGGACTCGTGGACCGCCTCCTGCCCGACGCCACCTGGGAGGAGGACCTCGACGCCTACGTGCAGCGCCTGGCCCGCCTGCCCCAGCCGGGCGTACGCCTGGTGAAGCTCGCGGTGCAGCAGTCGGGCGTGCTCGACCAGACCAGCATGCTCTCGATGGAGTGGGAGTCGCAGCAGCAGTGCTGGGAGTCGCTGGAGACGGCCGAGGGGCTCGCCGCCCTGAGCGAGGGCCGCGAGCCGGACCTGGCGGTCGCCCCCCACGCGGACGACGAGGACTGACGATCCCCGGACCGGCAGACACGAAAACGGCCACCCCGACAGGGTGGCCGTTTTCGCGTGGGCGAGTGGAACCGGAACTACCGGTACAGACTCTTCACGGCGCCGAAGGAGGCGTCCTCGACCGCGACCGGGCTGCAGTCGCCGTTGACGATCAGGATCGGGTCGCTGGTGCCGCCGAGGGACGGGTGCAGCGCGTAGCCGTTGCTGTCGCCGTCGATGTAGGCGGGCAGGCCGTTCTCGAGCAGGCTGAAGTACACTTCGCCGACGAAGGCGTAGCCGGGGTCGGCGTTGATGACCAGGATGTCGACATCGGCGACGACGCAGGTGCCGCCGACCGCCGGCAGGGGCGAAGCGAAGCCGACGATGGCCTCACCGGGGCGCGAGCCCACGTCGACGGCCTGGCCGCGGTGCCCGAGGCTGCTGGGGAACAGGTTGTCGTAGGTCAGCTTGGCTTCCCAGCCGAGGACGTCGCCGGCGGTCAGCTTGGTCAGGACGACGTAGGCCGGGTGCGAACCGACGGGCAGGAACGCGCAGTTGTTGGTGCCGGCCTCGTCGAAGTAGATGCCGATGTTGTTCTGATAGGGAGTCTGCGCGAAGGCGGAACCGCCAAGGGCGAGGGCCGCCAGAGCAAAGACAAGAACCATCTTCTTCATGGTGTCGCTCCTCTGGTGAGTGGAGGGTGATCCGGGGGCGCAATGAGCGAATTCACGGACAAGTCCGTACGGCCCCCGTGGCGGACGAACTCACGTTGTATCACGGATTATATCATAAGAAAAGAATTTTTACATGGAAAAATCACAGTGACATCACCAACCTGCACAAGGAGTTTCATTTCCGCGAATTCTGAACTGAAATGGATGTGTATTTGCAACTTGGCCTTGCACATTCATCGGATCGGGCCCGGATTCGGCAGTGGCCCGCGGGCCGTTCATCCGTCATAATGCCGTTTCAGCCCCGTTTCCCCCCTTCCGGAGGTGCCCCGTGCGTTCCCGAATTCGTCTCGAAGCGGTCTTCACCACCCTGCTGCTCCTGCTGGTCGCCACCGGCGCGGCCGTCGGCGACGACGCCCCCGCCCGCTCCCACACCATCGTCCCGGCCGACTACTTCACCATCACGAGCGTCGGCGCCGTGGCCGTGTCGCCGGACGGCGGACGCATCGCGTACGTGGAGACGCGCTGGCTGCCCGGGAACGAGGGCAAGTCGCGCGAACTGTGGACCGTGGACCGCAAAGGCGGAGCGCCCCTCCGGCTCACCTTCGGCGATTTCGGCGCGGGCCACCCCACCTGGTCGCCCGACGGCGCCTGGCTGTATTTTCTCGGTCGCGACGAGGCGGGCCGGGACGCCCCGCCCCACGACGGCAGTCGGCAGGTGTGGCGCATCCGGCCCGACGGCTCCGGCCTGCAGGCGGTGACGGCGAGCGCGCGGGCCATCGGGACCTACGCCCTCGGCCCGGACGGGAACACGCTCTACACCACGACCTCGAGCCCCACCACCGACGAGGAGTGGCGCGACCTGCGCACGAAGTACGACGATCTCGAGTACGGCCACGGTGTCCGGCGCCTGCACGCGGTCGACCGTCTCGACCTGACGACCTGGCGCACGACCGAAGTGCTGCCGGCCGACCGCGTCATCTGGGAGCTGACGGTGTCGCCGGATGGCGGGCGTCTCGGCCTGATCACCACCACCGACAACGAGCTCATCTTCAAGGAAGGCTGGTCGCGGGTCGAGGTCGTCGACCTGGCCTCCGGGCTCACGACACCCGTCACCGACGCGGCCTGGCGCGCCGGACATCCGTCGCCCTACGGCTGGCTGGACAACCTGTGCTGGTCGGGCGACGGCGGCGCCCTCGCCTTCACGATCGGCTTCGACGGCTACCCGACCGGGCTGTGGACCGCCGAGTTCGCCGACGAGGTGTGGAGCCTGCACGAGATCGCCCGTCCCGACCCCATCGAATGCGCCGGCGGGCTGGCCTGGCGCGGCGGCGACCGCACCCTGTGCTACCTGGCCGAGGCCATGGGGCGCGTGCGCGTGGCCGCGGTCGAGAAGGTGCGCGGCGGCGCCCAGGGCGAGACGCGGGTGCTCACCGCCGGCGACGTGGTGGTCGGCGACTACGGCTTCGACGCCCGCGGCCGCAACCTCGCCGCGGTGTGGGAGACGACCACCGCGGGCAACGACGTATATGCGGTGGAGGGCGCGGACCGGTTCCGGGCCCTGACCCACGTCAATCCCCAGATGGACACCTGGATCCTGCCCCGGATCGAGCACGTGAGCTGGACCGGCGCCGACGGCGAGACCTGCCACGGGATCCTCGAGTTGCCCGCCGACTACAAGCGCGGCGACGGCCCGCTGCCGGCGGTCATCGAACTGCACGGCGGCCCCACCTCCTCGACCAAGTTCCGCTTCCGGCTGTGGATGTACGGCCGCGCCCTGATGGCGGCCAACGGGTACGCCCTGCTCAGCCCCAACTACCATGGCTCGACGGGCTACGGCGACGCCTTCCTGACGAAGCTCGTCGGGCGCGAGAACGAGATCGAGGTGGCGGACATCGCCCTCGGCACCCGCTGGCTCATCGACGAAGGCCTGGCCGATCCGGCCCGGATCGGGGTCATGGGCTGGAGCAACGGCGGGTACCTGACCAACTGCATGATCGCGGCCGAGCCCGATCTGTACGCCGCGGCGAGCAGCGGCGCCGGGGTGCTCGACATGGTCATCCAGTGGGGCACCGAGGACACGCCCGGCCACGTGATCAACTTCGTGCCCGGCCTGCCCTGGGAGGACCCCGCCCACTACCGCAAGGCGTCGCCGCTGTACGACCTCCACAAGGTGAAGACGCCGACGATCATCCACGTGGGCGGCAGCGATCCGCGCGTGCCGCCGGCCCACAGCCGCGCCCTGTACCGCGCCCTGAAGCACTACCTCGACGTGCCGACCGAACTGGTCGTGTACCCGGGCGAGCCGCACGGGCTGACCACGCAGCGGAACCGGATGGCCAAGATGGAATGGGATCTGGCCTGGTTCCGGAAGTACCTGTTGGGGGAGTAGTTCTGCGTCCGGTCCGGGTCGTCCCGGGGCCGCGGCCCGCCGACATCCTGTCGGCGGGCCGCTTGGCGTTCCGGTCGCTTCGCCAT
>JAGRNP010000073.1 GCA_020440705.1 bacterium
CGCCCCGGCGCCCGCGCCCGCGCCCGAGGCCCCGGTGGCCCCCGGTGCCGTGCCCGGCTCGCGCCATCCGGCCACCCAGGTCGACCTGACGGCCGTCCGCTCGGGCGACATGGTGGCCCCGGCGGCGCCCTCGGTCCGGCGCCTGGCCCGCGACCTCGGCGTGGACATCTACCAGGTGCAGGGCAGCGGCCCCGGCGGCCGCATCAGCGAGGACGACGTCCGCACCTTCGTGCGCACGGCCATGCGGAACATCACCGGCGGCGGGCTGGCGCCCGTGGCCACCGGCGAGTTCCCCGGCCTGCACGCCCAGCGCCCCCTGCCCGACTTCACGAAGTGGGGACCCGTCACCCACGAGCCCCTGTCGAAGGTGCGCCGGATCACCGCCGACGCCATGGGCTACGCCTGGTCGACCATCCCCATGGTGACCCAGGACGACAAGGCCGACATCACCGACCTCGAGGCCTTCCGCAAGCAGTTCAACGGCCGGCGGGGGCAGGAAGTCAAGCTGACCATGACCGCCATCCTGCTGAAGGTGTGCGCGGCGGCCCTGCAGGCCTTCCCGCACTTCAACAGCACGCTCGATCTGGTGCGCGGCGAGCTCATCATCAAGAACCACTTCCACATCGGCGTGGCCGTCGACACCCCGGGCGGCCTGCTCGTGCCGGTGGTGCGCGACTGCGACCGCAAGGGCATCGAGTCCCTGGCGGGCGAACTGAACGCGCTGGCCGAGAAGACCCGCGAGCGCAAGATCAGCCCCGCGGACATGGAGGGCGGCACCTTCACCATCAGCAACCTCGGCGGTATCGGCGGCACGAGCTTCACGCCCATCGTCTACGCGCCCCAGGTGGCGATCCTGGGCGTCTCGGCGGCGGCGACCGAGCCGGTGTGGGACGGCACCGGGTTCGCGCCCCGTCTGCGCATGCCGCTGAGCCTGACCTACGACCACCGGGTGATCGACGGCGCCGACGGCGCGCGCTTCCTGCGCTGGATCTGCGAGGCCCTCGAGCAGCCCATCAACCTGGTGATGAAGGGATAGCGGCATGAGCGAGAACACGATCCCGCAGACGGCCGGACTCGTCGTCGTCGGCGCCGGACCGGGCGGCTACGCCGCGGCCTTCAAGGCCGCCGAACTCGGCCTCGACGTGACGCTGATCGACCCCGAGGCCAACCCGGGCGGCGTGTGCCTGCACCGGGGCTGCATCCCCTCGAAGGCCCTGCTGCACGTGGCCAGGCTGGTCACCGAGGCCGAGGAGTCGGCGGCCATCGGCGTCGCCTTCGCCAGGCCGCAGATCGACGTCGACCGCGTGCGGGAGTGGAAGGACGAGGTCATCGGCAAGCTCACCGGCGGTCTCGGCCAGAAGGTGCAGGCCAGGAAACTGACCTATGTGCGGGGCACGGCGCGGTTCAAGGACGCGCGCACCCTGGCGGTGACCACGAACGAGGGCGCCACCGGCGAGATGACCTTCGCCCAGGCGATCCTGGCCACGGGCTCGCGGCCGTTCATGCTGCCGGGTGTCGAAGTGGGCCCGCGCATCCTCGACTCCACCGGCGCGCTGGAACTGGCCGACGTGCCGAAGTCGCTGCTCGTGGTGGGCGGCGGCTACATCGGCCTGGAGCTGGGCTCGGCCTACGCGGCCCTGGGCAGCGCGGTGTCGGTCGTCGAGATGACGAACGGGCTGCTGCCGGGCGCCGACCGCGACCTGGTCTCGGTGCTGAAGCGGCGCCTGGACAAGCAGTTCAAGCAGATCCTGCTGAACACGAAGGTGGCCGAGCTCACCCCGCAGAAGACCGGCGTCAAGGTCGTCTTCGAGGACAAGAAGGGCACCCGCGAGGAGAAGTTCGACAAGGTGCTGATCAGCATCGGCCGGCGCCCGAACACGGAGAACCTGGGTCTCGAGAACACGCGGATCGCGCTCGACGGCAAGGGTTTCGTGGTCGTCGACGGCCAGCGCCGCACCGCCGAGCCCCACGTCTTCGCCATCGGCGACATCGCCGGCGAGCCCATGCTGGCCCACAAGGCGTACGCCGAGGCCCACGTGGCCGCCGAGGCCGCGGCCGGCCGCAAGGTGCAGTACGACCCGCGGGCCATTCCCGCGGTCGTCTTCACCGACCCGGAGATCGCCTGGTGCGGCCTGACCGAGACCGAGGCCCGCGACCGCGGCATCAAGGTCCGGACGGCCAAGCTGCCCTGGCGGGGCGTGGGCCGCACGCTCACCCTCGGCCGCGACGACGGCATCACCAAGATCATCGCCGACCCGGAGACCGACCGCGTGCTGGGGGTGGCGGTGGCCGGGCCCGGCGCCGGCGAGCTCATCGCCGAGGGCGTGCTGGCCCTGGAGATGGCGTGCGTCACCGAGGACCTGCGCAAGACGATCCATCCGCATCCGACCCTGTCCGAGACGATCTACGAGGCGGCCGAGGCCTTGTTCGACCCGCAGCGCGACATCCAGGCCGACGCCCCCGCCGAGTAGGGACGCCGCACGAGACAAAGGACGGCCCCATGGCCCGCATCTACACCCGGACCGGCGACGACGGCACCACTCACCTGGGCGACGGCAGCCGCGACCGCAAGTGCGCCGACCGCATCGCCCTGTACGGCGAGGTCGACGAACTGAACAGCGTGCTCGGCTGCGCCGTGGCGGCCCTGCGGCGCGTCGGGCTCGAGGGCCTGGGCACGCTCGTGCAGGACCTGCAGGACATCCAGAGCCGCCTGTTCGATCTGGGCGCCGTGCTCGCCCATCCGGGCAAGTCGGCCGAGTGGGCCGGCGATCCGGCGGCCGGCCACGACTTCGGGGCCGCCGAGCTCGAGAAGCTCATCGACCGGCTCGACGCCAACCTCGCGCCCCTGAAGAACTTCATCCTGCCGGGGGGCCAGGAGGGGGCGGCGCTGCTGCACCTGGCCCGCGCCGTGTGCCGGCGGGTCGAGCGCCAGGCCGTCGAACTGGCCGCCCGCGAGCCCGTGCCCGCCGGCGCGGTCGTCTTCCTCAACCGCCTGAGCGACTTCCTGTTCACCGCGGCCCGGGCCGCCAATGCCGCCGCCGGCGTGCGGGACATCCCGTGGGTCGGCCAGTCGAAAGGCGCGTGATTGCTGGGTTTCGGTGTCTTTTCCGCCCTGCCGCCGGACGCCGCGAATAACCCCCTGCCCGCCGGGGTAGGTTCCTCGTCCCCGGGAGCGGCCGCCGACGCGGCCGATCCCTTTGCCGAAGAACGCCGCCGGGATCGCGCCGACATCATGCGCTTCCTGGCCGGCGAAAGCGGAGGGTTCGAGGACCTCATGACGCGCTACCGCTCGCGGGCCTACGGCATCGCCCTGAGCCTGACCGGCAACCACGACGACGCCATGGACGCCATGCAGAAGGCGTTCATCCGGGTGCATCGCTCGCTGGGCCGGTTCCGGCTCGAGGAACCGTTCTTCCCCTGGCTGTACCGCATCGTCCGCAACACCTCCCTGAACCAGAAGCGCGACGAGGGTCGCCACAAGGGCGAATGCCCCCTGGAGTGGGTCGAGCGCGACGACGGCCGGCCCGATCCCCTGGCGACCACCGTCGCGGACGACCTGCGCGAGCGCCTCTGGCAGGGCGTACAGGAACTGCCCGAGGAGATGCGCACCGTCTTCGCCCTGTACCATTTCGAAGGGCTGAAATACCGCGAGATCGCCGCATCGCTGGGGATTCCCCTCGGCACGGTGATGAGCCGCCTGCACGCGGCGCGCACGCGCCTCAGGCAGGTGGTCGAACCGGAGGAAGCATCGTGAACGGGAACGGCTCCTTTGACCCCCGCAAGGAAGCCCACCTGCTCAGCGCCTACGTCGACGGCGAACTGGACGCCGCCGACCTGGCCCGCGTCGAGGCGCATCTGGCCCGGCCCGACTCCGAGAGCGGCGAAGCCCGCCGGGAGATCGAGCGGCTCAGGCGCCTGAAGGCGCTCACCGGCGCCATGCGGTTGAAGGAGCCGCCGCCGGAGGAGTGGGAAGCATTCTGGGAGAACGTGTACAATCGGGCCGAGCGGTCGGTCGGCTGGATCCTGCTGATGGTCGGCGTGGTCGTCGTCGGCGCCTGGGCGGCCCTGCAGGTCGTCCTGGCCCTGACCCACGCCGAGAACCTGCCCCTCTACGTGAAGGGCGGCATCTTCGTCGGCGCGGCCGGGCTGCTCGTGCTGCTGGTCTCGGTGGTGCGCGAGCGCTGGTACGCGCGGCAGCGCACCCGCTACAAGGACGTCATCCGCTGACGTCGCGTCCCGCGTCCGCCCCGGCGGCGGCGCGCAGAAAGGTCCGCATGAACGGCGACATGCTCTGCACCACCACCCACGAGATCGCGGGCAAGCGCATCGTGCGCACCATCGGCCTCGTGCGCGGCAACACCATCCGGGCCCGCCACCTGGGGCACGACCTGATGGCCGGCCTGAAGAACATGGTCGGCGGCGAGATCACCGACTACACGAAGATGATCGCCGAATGCCGCGAAGAGGCCCTGGACCGCATGGTGGCCGAGGCCGAGGCCAACGGCGCCAACGCCGTGGTGGGGGTGCGCTTCGCCACGAGCGAGATGATGGAGCACGCGGCCGAGCTGCTCGCCTACGGGACGGCGGTGGTCGTCGAGGACGTCTAGGCCGCCCCGCGGCGGTGCCCGCCTTCCCCAAAAAGAGAACGGGGCGGCGCCTGCGCGCCGCCCCGCTTCCGTTGCGGACCTAGTTCACGAAGTGCTGCAGGACGCCCAGGCTGAGGTAGAGGGCGTCCTGGCCTTCGTCCGTGCGCCCGTAGGACAGGGCCAGCGGGCCGGCGAAGGTGGTGCCGACCAGCGAGAACAGGGCCGCGTAGCGCAGGTCGTCGGCGGACGGATCGTCGAGCCAGTACCAGGCATTGCCCGCCTCGAGCTGCACGCCCACGTACCACGAGGTGGCGTAGGGACTCGTGGCGCGGGTCAGCCGCCGGTAGTAGGCGGCCGTCGACAGGGCGTAGATCTCGCCGGAGATCTGGTCCTGATGCAGGCCCGAGATGCGACCGGGGCCGCCCAGGGTGAACACGGCGAAGAGCGGCATGTCGGTGTGGAAGTTGGTGCCGCCCTGGCCCGTGAGGATGAAGACGTCGTCGGCCGAGCCGAAGGCCAGGCCCAGGGCCGCGTCGGCCTGGTGGTAGTCCAGGCCGGAGCCGAGGTCGGGCAGGGCGTGGAACCAGCGCACGCGCCCGGCCCAGCCGGCGTAGGGCAGCACCGGCCGGTTCAGCATGTCGCCGCCGAGGCTGCCGGTGACGCCGCCGAAGGCCCCGTCGAACTCGCCCAGGCTCAGGCCCGAGCGGTCGCTCGCCGTGAGGTGTCCGTAGGCCAGGCCACCCCGGATCTCGCCCCAGCGACCCAGCCGCAGGCCGACCTCCGGCTGCACCTGGAAGCGCTCGATGTTGTAGTCGCCCCACTCCTTCAGCAGGTAGTACCACGGCTTGCGCTGGTAGGCCCAGGTGCCGGTCAGGGCCACGAAGGAGAGCCGGCGCATGGTCAGCGGCTGGTAGAGTTCCGCCGACAGGCCCGTCCGGGGCCCGATCTTGAAGTCGGTGCGCACCTCGCCGCCGTGGGTATTGAGCTCCATGCGGGTCCAGCGCATGCGGGCGGTGAGCTCGGACTGGCCGCCGTCGCCGCCGAGGTACGAGAAGCCGAAGTTCAGGATGTTCGGCGCGTAGTGCTTCGGGATGGTGATGACCTCGAGGGCGTAGCCGCCGCCGTCGAGCGGGTGCAGCGAGAAATCGACCAGCTCGAACACGCCGTAGTCGTAGAGGGCGGTGAAGTCCTCCTCCAGCTGCACCATGTCGAGGGGCTGGCCGAGTTCCTGGCCCAGCCGCGCGCGCACGGCCGCGTCGCCGGCCACCGATTCGTTGGTGATGCGGATCTCGTTCACGGTGACGGGCCGGATGTTGCGTTCGCGGTGGCGGCGCAGGTGCTCCACGTACTCGTCCTGCGGCAGGGCGAGGGCCCGCAGCTGGTCGACGACCCGCAGGGCGGCCTCGCGGCCGGGGCCGATGGTGTCGAGCACCCGCTTGAAGTCGCGCGTGCTGATGCCGGTCAGGTCGGGCTGGATGACGATGTCGGCATTCGCCACCTGGGGGTCGACGTTCTGCCGCGCCCCGATGTAGCCCTTCTGCTCGTTGATGCCGCTGATGGTGCGCAGCTTCGCCGGATCGGTCTCGGCCGGGATGGCACCCACGTCGACGGCGATGATGATGTCGGCGCCCATGGCGCGGCCCACGTCGACGGGCAGGTTCCGCGCCAGGTAGCCGTCGACGAGCTTGCGTCCGTCCCACTCGACGGGCGGGAACACCCCGGGGATGCTCATGCTCGCGCGCACGGCCTTCAGCAGGTTGCCGTGGTCGGGCACGAACATCTCGCCGGTCTGCAGGTCGGTGGTGACGGCGCGGAAGGGCGTCGGCAGGTCATCGAAGCTCTCGTGGCCCAGCAGGTAGAGCGCCGGCTCGCGGAAGGCGAAGCCCAGCTTCTGGCCGGAGATGGCGGCCGAGGCCAGGACGACGCCGCGGTCCTTCCAGCCCCACTCGACGGGCAGGAAGTCGGCGGTGTCGTCCTGCTTGCGGCGGAAGGTGCGGTCCTGGCGGGCGGGGCGGTCGCTGAAGAGGTCGTCCCAGTCGATGCCCTCGAGGGTGGCCTGGATCTCGTCGGGCATCAGGCCCACCGAGTAGAGGGAGCCGATCACGGCGCCCATGCTGGTGCCGGCCACGAAGTCGATGGGGATGTTCTGCTCCATCAGCACCTGCAGCACCCCGATGTGGGCGCCGCCGCGGGCGCCGCCGCCGCCGAGCACGAGCCCGATGCGGGGGCGCTCGGCCGGAGGCGGGGAGGTGGGGGCCGTCTGCGCCGGTGCGAGGCCGGGTCGCAGGACGATCGTGGTCAGGAGCAGGATGGCGAGCGGGGTGAGGGCCGGCAGACGGCGCTTCATGCCACGTCCCTTCGATCGGGTCCGGGGTTGTCGGGCTACGCGGCACCATGATGCCCGGACGCCGGGCCGGCGGCAAGCAAAAGGGGCGCCGCGGGGGCGCCCCTCTATCGATCGCGTGCGGGGTCCGACCTACTCGTCGACCATGCTGATCGCGCCCTCGGGGCAGGCGTCCACGCAGGCCTCGCAGTCGATGCACTCCTCGGCGTTGACCCAGGCCTTGCCGTCGACCATGGAGATGACTTCGGTGGGGCAGGCTTCCACACACTCTTCACATGCGGTGCACATGCTCTTGTCGACCAATGCGGGCATTACGGGATCCTCCTGAGAACTCGGACAATGGGGCCGCCGCCGGCGGCCGGACTTACCTCAAAAGGTACGAGATGGGCACCGTATGTCAAATTGCCCGTGATTGTCAATATCAATATAAGCGATTGCTGCGTAATGGATTACATGATTATGAAAACCGCAGTCAAAGATTTATTTGCGCAGGAGCGCAGAAAGTCCCCAGCGGTCGTCGCGCGCCAGCAGCGGGGGCAGGCACAGGAGCAGCAGCCCGAGGTCGCGGAAGAGGAGCGAGACGCCCACGCCGTGGCCGGCGTCGGTGTTGAAGCAGCCGCAGGAGATGTCGAGCCCGCGCGCCAGCGCGGTGCCGATGGCGATGGTGAAGACCACGAGCAGGAACGCGGCCCACAGGCTGGCGCCGCGGCGGGCGATGCCCAGGACGAGCGCCGCCCCCAGCACGAACTCGACCATGGGCAGCAGCAGCGCCGACGGGTGCAGCAGGGCGTAGGGCACCAGGCGGTAGTGGTGGATGGCCTCGGCGAAGGCCTGGGGGTGGGCCAGCTTGTCCAGGGAGGCGTAGATGAACACGCCGCCGACGGCGAGCCGGCAGAGCAGGACGACGACGGCGCTCATGGCGCGGCCTCCGCCGGCGCCGCGGAGATCTCGCCGCCGGCCCCGCGCCAGGCCTGCAGGCCGCCCTTGAGGATGACGACGTCGCCGTAGCCGCGCTCGATGAGACGTGCCGCCACGTTCGAGGTGCGCGTGAGGTTGCCGTCGCCGACCAGGATGAGCCGGTCTTCCGGGAGGAGGAAGTCGAAGTTGGCCCTGAGGTCGTCGTCGAAGCTGTCCTCGCGGATGAAGAGGGCGCCGGGCACGGTCTCGCCGCCGGTCTCGGCCCGGGTGTCGACGAAGAGGTGCACGCCCTCGTCGTAGAAGGCCAGCGCCGCGGGCACGTCGATCAGGGGCGCGGCCAGTTCGAGCTGGTACACGGCGGGTTCCGCGGCCAGGGGCAGGGGGTCGTCCTGCCGGGCCCACCAGCCGCCGGCGGCCACGGCCGCCACCAGCAGCAGCACGCCGGCCTCCCGCAGGGAGGCCGGCCAGTCGGGAGTCCAGGCGGCGAAGCGGCTCATGGACCGGGTCCTACATCCGCACCATGTAGGTCACGGGGATCTCGATGACCGGGGTGCTCTTCAGGTCGGTGTGGATGGTGATCGTGCCGGACATGCGGCCGCTGGCCGCGACGGCGCGGGGGTCGTCCTTGCCGACCGGGGTCCCCGAGACGACGATCTTGGTCTCGGCGTTGGGAATCGTCTCGACGACCTCGAAGGCCAGTTCAGGCAGGTCCGACTCGACCTTCGTCACCTTGAACGCGGTGCCCTTGCGGAAGGGCGCGACCCGGATCGACTGGTCGAGGCTCTTCTTGAACCGGTAGGTGACGCGGGCGGGACTCGCGGTGAGCTCCTGCTGCACCCAGCACTGGATCTCGAAGTCGGCCGTCGGCATCTCGGGCACGTTGGTCTCGACGCGGATGTTGTCGCGGTGCTGGCCGGGCTCGATGTCGGCCGGCAGCGTCACCTCGAGCGCCGCGGTCCGGGGATTGCCGTCGAGGTTGTTGATCACCTTCACCTCGAAGAGGCCCTTGCGGGTCCCGGCGGCCGAGATCTCCAGGGGGCCCTCGGTCTGCTTGGTGAAGACGGCGCGGCGGGTCATGACCTCGCCGCTGAGGCTCTGGGTGAAGCCGATGCGCTGGCTGACCGGGTCGATGACCATGGGCGCGAAGACCTCGGCCGTGATCATGACCGTCACCTGGGGATTCAGGGGGTCGTTCGAGCTGATGTTGACGGCCTTGACCACGTGGCCGTTGAACTTCTTGCTGCTGAACTCGATGGTGATCAGGGTGCTTTCGCCCGGTCCGAGGGAGCGGGTGTCGAGGGTCGGCACGGTGCAGCCGCAGTCGGCGTGCACGTCCTCGATCTGGAGCGTTCCGGCGCCCTTGTTGGTCACGGTGACGGTGGTGGTCCGGGTCTGCTGCTGGTCCATGGGGCCGAAGTCGAAGGACATGGGCGAGACCTCGATCACCTGGGCGGAGGCGCCGAGGGGAGCGAGGACCACGAGGGCCAGGGCGAGCAGCAGGGGGGCGGGAATCTGTCGCATGACGAGCCTTCCTGAATCGTGCGGCCGCGCGGCGGGCGCGGCGGGATCGGGGTTGTCCGCAAGGGTGGCCGCGGCGGCGGCCGGGCCCTGTAAACGGTAATCCCACCGTCGGGTTCCGGCAATTTTGGCCCTTCCCCAACGCGGGAGCACCCCCTAGGATAGCACCAAACCCCACGGAGGTGCCATGTTCGACACGACCCTGAGCTTCCGGCACGTGATCCGCGGCCTGATCTTCATGCTGCTGGTGATGGTGTCGGGGACGCTCTGGTTCACGCTGGTCGAGGGCTTCACGGTCCTCGACGCGGTCTACATGACGGTGATCACCGTCAGCACGGTCGGCTTCCGCGAGGTGGGGGGCGACCTGGACGCGTCGGGCAAGATCTTCGTGCTCTTCCTGATCACGAGCGGCCTGGCCGTGCTCACCTACACCCTGGGGTCGCTGGGCCGGTTCATCGTCGAGGGCTCCATCGAGCGGTACGTCGGGAGGCGCAGGATGGTACGCGAGATCGGGAACATGTCGGGCCACTACATCGTGGCCGGTCACGGGCGCATGGGCGAGATCCTGTGCGAGGAACTGGCCCGGGAGAACGTGCCCTTCGTGGTCATCGAGGGCGATCCGGACACGGCCGAGCAGCTGGCCCGGAAGGGCTACCGGGTCGTGGAGGGCGACGCGACCGAGGACGAGGTGCTCGGGCGCGCGGGCGTGGCGCGGGCGCGCTCGCTGGTGGCCGTGGTCTCGAACAACGTGGACAACCTGTACATCACGCTCTCGGCGCGGGAGATGTGCCGGGGCGTGAACGACAAGCTGTACATCCTGGCCCGCGCCACCGACGACGCGGCCAGCGAGAAGATCAAGCGGGCCGGGGCCGACCGGGTCATCTCGCCCTACGTGATCGGCGGCATGCGCATCGTGCAGGCCCTGCTGCGGCCCACGGTGTACGACTTCATGGACATCGCCACCCAGGGCGGCGGCATGGAGCTCATGTTCGAGGAGCTGCCCATCGGCGACGGCTCGAACCTCGACGGGGTGGCCCTGCGCGACTCCGGCATCCGCGCCGACTACGACATCATCGTCATCGCGGTGAAGAAGCCGTCCGGCCGGATGGTCTTCAATCCCGGTCCCGGGCAGGAGCTGGCGAAGGGCGACGTGCTGATCACCCTCGGCGACCGCGAGCAGCTCGACCGGCTGCGGGGCGCCCTCGCCTGACGGCCGGTCTTGCGCGCGGGGGGTGCGATCGGTTTATTCTTGACTATCGTGGTCAACATATAGCCGAGCGCGGCCGCACGGGGCGGTCGCGGGCCCGCCCGACGAAAGGCCGCAAGACCATGTCAGAGAGAATCCACGGCAACGCCACCGGACTCGTGGGGGGCACCCCCCTGGTGCGGCTGGCCCGACTCGTCCCCGCCCACGGGGAGATCCTGGCCAAGCTCGAGTCGGCAAATCCCATGAGCAGCGTGAAGGACCGCATCGGCCTGGCCATGATCGAGGCCGCCGAGCGCGACGGCAAGCTGGCTCCCGGCGGCGAGATCATCGAGCCCACGAGCGGCAACACGGGCATCGCCCTGGCCTTCGTGGGGGCGGCGCGGGGCTACCGGGTCACGCTGGTCATGCCCGAAAGCATGTCGCTCGAGCGCCGGGCGGTGCTGCGCTCGCTCGGGGCCGAACTCGTGCTGACGCCGGCGGCGGGCGGCATGAAGGGCGCCATCACGCGGGCCGCCGAGCTGCTGGCCGAGCGCCCCGGGGCGTTCATGCCCGACCAGTTCGCCAACCCGGCCAATCCCGAGGTGCACTACCGCACCACGGCCGAGGAGATCTGGGCCGACACCGGCGGGCGCGTCGACGTCCTGGTCTGCGGCGTCGGCACCGGCGGCACCCTGACCGGCACCACGCGTCGCCTGCGCGAGCTGAACCGCAACCTGAAGACCTACGCCGTCGAGCCTGCCGAATCGCCGGTGATCTCGGGCGGGCAGCCCGGACCCCACAAGATCCAGGGCATCGGCGCGGGCTTCATCCCGGTGAACCTGGACACGAGCCTCATCACCGAGACCCTGCAGGTGGGGAACGAGGAAGCCATGGAGATGGCCCGCCGCGCCGCCCGCGAGGAGGGGCTGTTCGTGGGCATCAGCTCGGGCGCGGCCCTGGCGGCGGCCCTGCGCCTGGGCGCGCGGCCGGAAATGGAGGGCCGGCGCATCGTGGTCGTGCTGCCGAGCTTCGGCGAGCGCTACCTGAGCTCGGACCTGTTCAAGCAGTTCATGCACTAACCCGAACAGCGGGCGGGCCGGTCCGCGGGGCCGGCCGGGAGGCACACCGTGACCAACGACGATCGCAGCCGCCAGTTGCGCCGCCTGACCAGCGACGTGGTCGACACGTTCCGCACCGTGGGCGGCATCAACCGCATCGGCGAGAAGAACCTGCCCAGCCAGGCGGCCGTGGTGGCGATCCTGGACGAGCTGCAGGCGGTGGTCTTTCCCGGCTACCACGGCGACCCCATTCCGGAGAACGCCGACCTCGAGGTGCTCGTGGGGGCCCGTCTCGACGCCGTGGCGCGCAACCTGAGCGCCGTCATCGAGCGCACCCTGCGTTTCTGCCGCCAGCTCGACTGCCGCTGCGAGGAACTGTGGCAGACCACCGGCACCGCCGATCTCGGCGAGGCGCGTTTCCGCGAGGCGGCCGAGGTGATCACCCTGCGCTACCTCGCGCAGCTGCCGGAGATCCGTCGCCTGCTGGCCCTCGACGTGCGGGCGGCCTTCGAGGGCGACCCGGCGGCCCAGAACCCGGAAGAGGTCATCCTCTGCTATCCGGGCATCACGGCCATCACCATCCACCGCCTGGCGCACCCGCTGCAGAAGCTGGGCGTGCCCCTGGTGCCGCGCATGATGAGCGAGTGGGCGCACCACCGCTCGGGCGCCGACATCAATCCCGGTGCGGTGATCGGGCGGCGCTTCTTCATCGACCACGGCACCGGCGTGGTCATCGGCGAGACGACGCGGATCGGCAACGAGGTGAAGGTCTACCAGGGCGTGACCCTGGGCGCCCTCAGCTTCCGGCGCAACCCGGACGGGACCCTGGTCAAGGGCGGCAAGCGCCACCCGACCATCGGCGACCGGGTCACCATCTACGCCAACGCCACCATCCTGGGCGGCGAGACCGAGATCGGGGCCGGGGCCGTCATCGGCGGCGGAGCCTGGATCACGGCCTCCGTGGCCCCGGGCGAGAAGATCCTGGCCGCGGGAGAGGGGGGCGCAATCCGCCCCTGACTTTTCCGGGCGGGTCGTGCTAGATTCATGGCATGATCTGGACGCATCGGCATCAGCGCACGGCGGCCCTCGGCTGTCTGCTCGGGGGGCTGCTGTGGGGCGCCGCCGCCGCGGCCGCGCCCCTGCCCCACGGTCCCCAGACGCGGGACGCCTTCCTCGCCGCCAAGTCGGTGCCCTCCGCCAAGAACGGCGAACTGGGCGATGCGGCCGTCACCAGCGACCGATACGACGTCCTGCGCAACGAGATCGACCTGCGCATCGATCCGGCCACGGCCTCCGTGAGCGGGTCGGTGCGCATGGTCTTCCAGGCGGGCGGGGCCGGCCTCGACGCCTTCGTCTTCGACATGGGGGCGGCGCTGGACCTGGTCGCGGTGGAGCACCTGTCGGGCGAGCTGCCGGCGACCCGCGGCGGCGACACGGTCGTGGTGGCCCTGCCGACCGCCCTGGCGCCGGGGGCGGTCGACTCGGTGCTGGTCCGCTACACGGGCGACGACACGACGCCGGTGGCCAACCGCGGTCTCATGTTCAAGACCCACTTCCCGCTGCCGCCCATTCCCCAGGAGAACCTGGTGCCGCTGGTGGCCAACCTGAGCCAGCCGGCCTTCGCCCAGCACTGGTGGCCCTGCAAGGACCGCCCCGACGACAAGTTCCTCATGACCATGCGGGTGACGGTGCCGGACACCCTGTTCGCCGTGTCCAACGGCGTGCTCGAGTCCGACGCGCCGGCCGCGCCCGGCTGGCGCACCCTCACCTGGCGCGAGAGCCATCCCATCGCCACCTACCTCGTGTCGGTGGCGGTGAGCGACTACGTGCGCCTCGTCTCGCCGTGCACGACGCCGGGCGGGTCGAGCATCTCCCTCGAGAACTTCGTGCTCCCGCGGGACGTGGACAACGCCCTGGTGGACTTCGCGCCCCTGTGCGACATGATCGGCTTCTGTGAGGACATCTACGCGCCCTACCCGTTCCCGGGGGAGAAGTACGGCCACGCCGTGTTCATCTGGCCGGGTGCCATGGAGCACCAGACGGTCACGAGCATCGGCACGGTCTTCGTCAGCGGCACCGGCGACAGCGATTGGCTGATCATGCACGAACTGGCCCACCAGTGGTTCGGCGACAGCCTGACGCCCGCCGACTGGGCCGACATCTGGCTCAACGAGGGCTTCGCCACGTACGCCGAGGCGCTGTGGTTCGAGCACCTGGGCGGGGCGGCCGACTACGCCACCTACATGGCCAACGCCCGCCACGAATCGGAATGGCTGGCCCAGGGGCCGGTGTACGATCCGGTGCCGGTCTTCCCGGGCCGGGTGATCTACGACAAGGGCGCCTGGATCGTGCACATGCTGCGCGAGCGCATGGGCGACGCGGCCTTCTTCGCCTTCCTCGCCGAATGGACCGGCGGGGGCGGGCGGCCCCGGGACTTCGTGGCGACGGCCGATCTGGTGGCCCTGGCCTCGAGCCATGCGGGAGAGGACCTCGCGGCCTTCCTCTGGCCGTACCTGACGAGCACGGCGCTGCCGGTCGTGGACGTCGCCTGGCGCGTGGTCGCGGGCGACGCCGGTCCGGACACGCGGCTCGAACTCGACCTGGCCCAGCGGCAGACGCCGCTCTTCGACAACGTGTACCCGCTGCGGGTGACGACGACCGCGGGGGTCGTCGACCTGGCCGCGCCCCTGGCGGCGGCCGCGGCGACCCTGACCTTCGAGCTGGCCGCCCCCGTGACCGGGGTGGCGCTCGATCCGGAGCGGCGCCTGCTGTGGAATCCGGCCGGCGCGACGTCGACGCCCGCGGGCCTGACCGCGGCCTTCCCCAACCCGACGCGCGGCGGCTACATCGTGTTCGGCTTCCGCCTGCGCAGCGGGGCGCGGCCGCAGCTGCGGGTGTACGACGCGCGGGGCCGCGAGCTGACGTCGCGCGACCTGGGCGCGTATCCGGCCGGCGACCACGAGTACGGCTACGACGTGACCGGCAAGCAGGGCGAACGCCTGCCGTCGGGCGTGTACTGGGCGGCCCTGACCGTGGACGGCCAGCGGTCGGTGAAGCGCTTCACGGTGGTCCGGTAGCGGCAGCTCGGGGAAGCGATCGGACAGACGCAGGCCCCCGCCGGCGGCGGGGGCCTGCGCGTGTCCGGAGCCGCAGGTCGGGTCAGTCCCCTTCCCAGGTCACCAGCAGCGGCGTGTCCTCGAGCAGGAACGTGTGGGGCTTGGCGTTGTCCCACTCCTGACCCTGGTTCGCCGACGAGAGCACGCGGCACTCGGGCAGGCCCAGCTCGAAGGAGTCCATCTCGGGCAGCAGGTGGGTGAAGATGGAGCCGGCCAGCATGTTGGCCAGTTCGCCCAGCACGTCGTGCACCTCGAACTCGTCGTCCTCCATGTTGAACTCGCGCATCATCATGGCCTCGGCCAGGCGCAGGGCCAGGGACTGGGGGATGACGAGCCCGACCATGGCCGGGTGGGGCTTGTAGACCGGCAGCCGGGTGTAGAAGATGGCCTCGTCCGGGTCGAAGACCGTGCCTTCCGGCGCGGGCAGCACCTCCATGAAGACCGTGTTCTCGAAGATCTCGGCCGTGCCGCTGGCGATGGCCGCATCGACGTTCTCGAGGGTGAACTTCATCACGCATCCTCCCGGGCCAGGGCGGTCTCGAGGCCCTCGGCGATGGTCATGGGGTTGACGGGCTTGCGCAGCACGACGCAGGCGCCCAGTTCGAGCAGCTCGTCGCGGCGGGCCTGGTTGCCCGAACTGGTGATCACCATGATGGGCATGCCGTTCAGGCGGGGGCTGGCGGCGATGCGCCGGATCAGCTCGCGGCCGTCCAGGACGGGCATGTTCAGATCGGTGATCAGCAGGTCGACGCCGCCGTCCTTCAACGCGGTGAGGGCCTCGCGGCCGTTGGCCGCCTCGAGGAACTCGACGTCCTCCTCGGCCGAGATCTCCACGCACTGGCGAATGAACATCCGGGCGGTGCCCGAATCGTCGGCAATCATGATCCTCATGCTTCCGTCTCCTGGTTGTCACCGAAGAGGGCCTCGGCGGTGGCCTTGAAGTCCACCTGCACATCCAGCGCCAGGCCCTCGAGGCCGCCGGTGTCGATGTCGAGATGGTCCCGGTAGTCCGGGTCCAGCGTGTACTGCATGTCGTCGGCGCCGGTGCCGACGCCGAACATCATGGCGAGCATGTCGGCCGTGTGCACGGTGTAGGCCATGGTGCGGAACGCGTCGGGCGCCTCCTGGGGCGCGTGGTGGTAGCGGATGGCCGCGACCAGCGAGGCGGGCATGTTCCAGTGCCGGGCCAGGGCCTGGCCCACGTCGGCGTGGTCGGTGCCCACGGTCCGGTGCTCGAGGTCGAGCTGGTCGCCGTCGCCGATCTCCTCGCGCAGGCTGGCGAGACGGTCGAGGTCCTCGGCCAGGTAGTCGCTGATGACGGCCTTGCCGATGTCGTGCAGCAGTCCGGCCGTGAAGGCGACGCCGCGCTCGACGCGGCCGCCGGTGTGGCGGCTCAGCTCGCGGGCGGCGATGGCCGTCCAGAGGCTGTGGCGGCCGAGGTCGCCCCGGGAACCGTGGTAGCCGGCCAGGTCGGCGTTGAACACCTCGCCGGCCGAGGCGGCCAGCGCGATGCCGACGACCTTGGTCTCGCCGAGGAAGGCCAGCGCCTCGCGGATCGAGTCGACCTCGCGCCGCAGCCCCATGGCCGCGGCGTTGACCGTCTTGAGCACGGAGACGGTCAGGGCGGGATCGGTCTCGATGATGCGCACGATGTCGCTCACCTGGTAGTCGGCCTTGCCGATCGCGTCGAGCAGCTGGCTCGCGCCGGGCGAGAGCACCGGCACGCGCTTGACGCTGTCGAGGATCTCCTGGGTCTTGACGGTCGTTTCGGTCATCGGCCGGCTCCTAGATATGCGACGGGTCGCGTCCCGGCGAGGTCACCAGGACCTTGCCGTCGTTGGTGTTGACGGTCACGGTGCGGCTGATGGAGCCGCCGACGTCCTCGGCCACGGCTCCCATGCGCTGCGCCCACAGCCCCTTCTTGATGGCCAGGACGTTCCGCTTGCCGATGTTGAAGGTGTTGTTGCGGTCCATCACGTTGGCGCCGCCGGTGAGCTTGACGACGACCTTTTTCAGGTTCTGGGCCGCGCCGGCCTTCTGCATCAGGGTGATCAGGGCCGGGATCGCCGTGTCCGCGAAGTAGCCGGGCAGCTTCTGGGCCCGCTCCGGATGGACCTTCGATTCGGGCAGGGCCACGTGGACCATGCCGATCGTGCGCGTGGGGGGATCGAGCAGGATGATCGCCACGCAGCTGCCGAGGGCGTGCGTCTTGATGACGTCGCCCGGCTGGTTGACCATCCCGAATTCCCCGATGCCCAAGGTGACTGTGCTCAAACCAACTCCTTGCTCCTGCTGAGCAGGGTCAGGATCCTGCCGGCCATTTCGTTCAGGGGCACCTGCCGCTCGGCGGCGCCGATCTCCCAGGCGACCTTCGGCATGCCGTAGACGACGCAGGAGGCCTCGTCCTGGGCGAGGGTGCGGGCGCCGGCCTCGCGCATGGCCCGCAGACCCTCGGCGCCGTCCCGGCCCATGCCGGTCAGGATCACGCCCACGGCGCGGGGGCCGTAGACGGCGGCGGCCGAGACCATCAGGGGCTCGACGGACGGGCAGTGGCCGTTGACCTTCCCGGAATCGCCGAGCCTGATCACGGCCCTGTCGCCGCGCCGCACCACGGTCATCTGCACGCCGCCCGGGGCGATGAGCAGTTCGCCGGGCTGCGGTTCGTGGCCGTCGACGGCCTCGCTCGCCCGCAGGGCGCAGGTGTCGTTGAGGCGCTCGGCGAAGATGCGGGTGAAGCCGGCGGGCATGTGCTGGGTCACGAGCACCGGCGGACAGGCCGCCGGCAGGGCGCCGACGAGGGTGCGCACGGCCTCGGTGCCGCCGGTCGAGGCGCCGATCACCACCGCGTGGCTCTCGAGAACGGCCTGGGGCACGGTGGTGGCGCGGGCGCCCGGTGCGGTGCCGGGGGCCGCGGCGGTCTCGGGCGCCGGGCGCGGCACCCGCGCGCGGGCGGCGCCGACGATCTTGCGGTGCAGCTCGCGCAGCATCTGCTGCAGTCCCTGGGGGTCGCGGCTGCGCGGCTTGGCGACGAAATCGAGGGCGCCGGCCTCGAGGGCCTGCAGCGTGACCTTGCGTCCGCTCTCGGTGTGGGCGCTGACCATGATCACCGGCAGGGGGTGCTGCGGCATGAGCTGGCGCAGGAACTCCACGCCGTTCATGCGGGGCATCTCCACGTCGAGGGTGAGCACGTCGGGCCGCAGCTGGGGGATCTTGGCGACGGCGTCGTAGGGGTCCTCGGCCGAGCCCACGATGGTGATGCCGGGGGCGCCGGCCAGGCCCTGGGTGAGGATCTCCCGCACCAGGGCCGAGTCGTCGACGATCATGACGCGGATGTCCGCCATCTACGCCGTCTCCTGCTGCAGCAGCCGGGCCGTGTCGAGCAGGATCGTCACGTGGTCGCCCTGCTTGCCCAGACCGCTGATGAAATCGCTGCGCGCCGCGCGCTCGCCGGGCTGGTCGGGCGGCGGCGAGATCGATTCGGGCGGGAAGGTGCCCACCTCGTTCACCCGGTCGACGACCAGGCCCACGGTGGCGTCGCCGACGGTCACCACGACCACGCAGGTGCGCGGGTCGTACTCGCGCTCCTCCATGCCGAAGCGCAGCCGCACGTCGACCACGGGGATGACGTTCCCGCGCAGGTTGATCATGCCCTTGACGAAGCCGGGCACGTCGGGCACCTCGGTGATGGTCTGCAGCCCGACGATCTCGTTCACGTCGAGGATCTCGATGCCGTAGTCCTGCTCGCCGATGCGGAACGTCATGAAGAGGTTCCGGTGGGCGTCGTCGAACTCGTCCTCGTCGTCGTAGACGTCCTCGAGGTCCTCGGGCGCCTGGAAGTTGCGCGCCAGTTCGCCCAGGTCGGGGGCCGGGCCGGCGTTGGGGGCGGTGGTGGTCGTCGTCACGTCGTCGTCCTCCGCGGGATCAGGCTTTGGCGGCCGGGGCGGTCGCCGCATGGGTCAGGATCGTGGCCACGTCCAGGATCAGGCTGATGGAGCCGTCGCCGAGGATCGTGCAGCCGCTCACGCCGTGGGGCTGGCCCACGTAGCCGGACAGGCCCTTCACGACCGTCTGCTGCTGGCCGAGGATCTCGTCGGCGAAGAGGGCGGCCGTGTGGCCGTCGTTCTCCGCGATGACGACGATGCCCTCGTCGAGACGCTCGAAATCGGACTTGAGCCGGTACAGGCGGTGCAGGCGCACCACCGGGATCAGTTCGTCGCGCAGCTTCACCATCTCGATGCCGTCCGGGGTGACGGTGATCTGGCCCTTCTCGGGGCGGAAGGCCTCGCGGATCGAGAGCAGCGGGATGTTGTACGTGCTGCGGCCCACCCGGACCAGCATGCCCTCGATGATGGCCATGGTCAGGGGGATGCGCATGACGAAGCTCGAGCCGCGACCGGGGTTGCTCTTGATGTCGACCTTGCCGTTGATCTTCTCGATGTTGCGCTTGACGACGTCCATGCCGACGCCGCGGCCGGAGATCTCGGTCACCGCCGCGGCGGTGGAGAAGCCCGGCTCGAAGATGAGCTTGTAGACGTCCTCGTCGCGCATGTCGGCGCCGTCGCCGGTGATCAGTCCCTTGTCGGCCGCCTTGCGCAGGATCACGTCGCGGGGCAGGCCCTTGCCGTCGTCCGAGACGATGATCCACACCTCGCCGCTCTCGTGGCGGGCCTCGATGGTCACGGTGCCCGTCTCGGACTTGCCCACGGTGGCGCGGGCGTCCGGGGTCTCCAGGCCGTGGTCGATGGCGTTGCGCACGATGTGCACCAGCGGGTCGGAGATCTGTTCGATGACGGTCTTGTCGACCTCGGTCTCCTCGCCGACGAGGGTCAGGTCGACCTTCTTGCCGGCCTTCTGGGCCGTGTCGTGCACGAGGCGCACCATCTTCTTGAAGGTGCCGCTCAGGGGCACCATGCGCACGGACATGGCCACGTCCTGCAGGTCGGTGGTGATGCGCCGCAGGTGGTGGCTTGCCTTCTCGAAGTTCTCGAGCTCCTGGC
>JAGRNP010000074.1 GCA_020440705.1 bacterium
GCCCCACGGCTTCGGCCCGACCCGCTTCCTGCGCGAAGCCCTCGTGGCGACCTTCGCCGACGCGCTCGCGCCGCACGACGTGCTGTGGCTGCCGGAGATCTACTTCGCCGGGGGCACCGTGGCGCGGGACATCTCGGGCGCCGACCTGGTGGCCGACGTCCGCGCCCGCGGGCGCGACGCCCGCTTCGCCGCCGCGCGGTCGGCCCTGCCCGCCGCCATCGCGGCCGAGGCGCGGCGGGGCGATCTGGTCCTGGTCATGGGGGCCCGGGACCCTTCCCTGACGTCGTTCTGCGGGGAGATCGTCGACGCCATCGAAGGTGGCGCCGGGAGCTAGACGCACGCCGGAGCGCGTGCGTCCGGACAGCCGCCCGTCCGGGCCGTCGACCGGCCGGACACGGGCGCGCCGGGTCAGCGCGGGGCGGCGGCCAACTGCTCGGCCACGGCCTCGAGGAGCTTCTGACGATCGACGGGCTTGCTGAAGGTGCGCTCGACACCGAAGCGCCGCGCCCATTTCAGGTAGTCCTCGGGGTTGATGCGGCCGCCGCCGGAAATGGCGATGATCCGCACTTCCGGGTCGATCCCCTTCAACTCCATGATCAGCTCGATGCCTTCCTTCTCCGGCATGACGATGTCCGTGATCACGAGGTCGATGTCCTTCTTCGCATAGAGCGCCACCGCCGCCATCCCGTCCTCGGCCTCGCACACGTCGTAGCCCTCCCTTTCGAGGGTCAGACGCAGCATGTTCCGGATCTGCAGATCATCGTCGACGATCATGATCTTGCTCATGGTCAACTTCCTTTCGCGGCCGGCGCCGCGCCGACAAGGTCAGCCAGGACGATGCCCAGCTCCTGGATCTTCAGCGGTTTGTTCAGGAATCGGCGAATGCCCACGCGCTGCGCGTCCGCCTCGGCGACCTCCCCGTAGCCGGAGGCCAGCACGACGGGCAGGTCGGGTCGGGTCGCGAGCAGCCGCTCGGCGAGCTCGACGCCGGACATGCCGGGCATGGTCTGGTCGGTGATGACCGCGTCCCAGCGGGACGGGTCCGCGTCGAAGACGGCGCAGGCCTCGGCCGCGTCACCGCAGGCCGTCGGGGTGTAGCCCATGCGCGCGAGGGACTTCCGCATCACCTCGACCACCATCGGCTCGTCGTCGACGACGAGGATCTCTCCCGCCCCCGTGAGCGGCCCCGTCGCGGCGGCCGCCGGCGCGGGCGGGACGGCGCGCGCCACGTGCACCGGCAGCAGGATCGTGAAGAGGGAGCCCTGGCCGACCTCGCTCTCCACCTGGATGATGCCGCCGTGCCCCTTGATGATGCCGTGCACCGTCGCCAGGCCCAGACCCGTGCCCTCGAAGGCCTTCCGGGTCGAGAAGTAGGGTTCGAAGATGCGGCCGACGATGGCGGGCTCGATGCCGCAGCCGTCGTCCTGCACCCGCAGGCGCACCCAGGGCGCCGACGCGTAGGCGTCGGCGGAGTCCTCGCCGGGCACGGCGCGCTGGATCTCGTCGAGGCTGATGACCAGCTCGCCGCCGCCGTCGGCCATGGCGTGGCCGGCGTTCGTGCAGAGATTGATCAGCACCTGCTGCATCTGGGCGGCGTCGGCCAGCACGGGGCGCACACCGGGGTTCAGCTTCGTCCGGACGTTCAGCGCGCCCGGCAGGGCCCCGCCCACCAGTTCGAGGCCGTCGCGGACCGCCCGGGCCAGATCGCACGGTTCGCGGCGGCCGTCGCTGCGCCGCCCGAAGCTGAGCATCTTGGCCACGAGTCCGGCGGCCCGACGGCCGGCCTTCTCGACCTCCTGCAGGGCGCCGTGGGCCGGGTTCTCCGGCGGCACGTCGTCCAGGGCCAGGTCGACGAAGCCCAGCAGGGCGTAGAGGATGTTGTTGAAGTCGTGGGCGATGCCGCCGGCCAGGGTGCCGAGGGCCTCCATCTTCTGGGTCTCGCGCAGGCGCTCCTCGAGGGCGACGTCGCCGGTCACGTCGCGCTTGACGGCGACGAAGTGGGTGATGACGCCGGTCTCGTCCTTCACCGGATTGATGGTCGTGAACTCGGTGAACGACGAGCCGTCCTTGCGGCGATTGACCAGGCGCCCCTGCCAGACCCGACCGGACGTCAACGTGCGCCACATGTCGCGGTAGAACGCGTCGTCCTGGACGCCGCTCTTGAGGATGCGCGGGTTCATGCCGAGCACCTCGGCGGCGGGCCAGCCGGTCAGCCGGGTGAACGACGGATTCACGTACTCGATGCGCCCGTCGGCGTCGGTGATGACGATGGTCTCGACGAGCTGGTTGATGGCCGTGACGAGGCGCTCGCGTTCGCCGGTCAGGGCCAGCCGCGAGGAGATGTCCCGGCACACGACGACCTCGGCCGGGGCGTCGTCCCAGCGGGCCGGCGTGACCTGGGCTTCGACGGGACGGTCGCGGCCGTCGCCGTCGCGCAGGACGGTGCGCCGCGCCGTGGCCGGCAGCGGGCCGGCTCCGTCGCCCTCGGCCACCCAGCGGAAGCTCGCGAAGTCGGGCAGCACGTCGTGCACCGGAAGGCCCGGCGTCGCCGTGCCCGGGTGCAGCAGGCGCAGGGCCTCGTTGCCGTGGACGATCCGGCCGTCCCGCGCGACGATGAGCATCGGGTCGGTGAACGAATCGAGGATCCGGTTCATGTTCTCGCTCACGGTGCGCTCGCGGGTCTCGTGCCGGATCTGCGTCACGAGGGTGCCGATGGCGCCCGCCAGGGTGCGCAGCACCCACAGGCAGCTGCCGTTGAGGCACACCTCGCCCGTGCGCGCGGCGCCGATGGCCCCCACCACGGCGCCCCCCGCGACCACGGGCAGGCACGCGGCCTCGCGCCAGCCGGCCGCCTCCCAGTCGGATGCGGCGGCGGGAACGAGTTCGGCCGGCAGTCCGCGCACCTCTTCCCGGGCGAGCAGACGCGCGGCCAGGCCGGAGCCGGACGGCAGGACGTCGAGACTCGTCTGACAGGCCTCGTCCAGGCCGGCGGACTCGATGAGATGGAGGTCGCCGCTCTCCTCGCTGCGGAACCACGCCCACACGGCCGCCACTTCCGGGCTGCCGGCGACGAGTCCGAGCGCGGCGGACATGCCGGCCATGGGATCGACCATGTCGGCCATGACGCGGCCCAGCTCGTGTTGGAGCTTGAAGATCCGCTGCAGCTCGGTTTCACTGGCGTGAACGGTGGTCATGCTCATCTGCGCGCGACCCGCCCCATGCGGGCCGTCCGCAGTCCTGATCCCTGTTATCGTTCAGATTTCTTTATCTTTGACTAAAAAAGCCGGAAAAATCCCAGCAAATGCGCATTTTGCACACACTCAGTCAACGGCCGGGAAAGACGGGCAGCGGCGTCACCTTGGACGCGCTGGTGCGGGAAGCCGCCGCCGCGGGGCACGCACAGCAGGCCGTTGTCGGCACGCCCGCCGACGACCCGGCGCCGGACGTGGGCGGGCTCGCCGCCGACGCGGTGACCAGCGTGCGCTTCGCCGCCCCGGGCTGCGCCACCGCCGCCGACCTCCCCTTTCCCGTGCCCGGCATGAGCGACGTGATGCCCTACCCGAGCTCGGTGTGGTCGCGGCTCGACGCCGGTCAGCTCGCGGCCTACCGGCGCGTGTGGCGCGAGCGCCTCGCCGCGGCCGTGGCCCGCTTCCGACCCGACATCATCCACACCCACCACGTCTGGCTCATGTCGTCGCTGCTGAAGGACGTGGCGCCGCAGGTGCCGGTGGCGCTCACCTGCCACAGCACGGGCCTGCGCCAGATGACGCTGACGCCCGGCCTCGCCGACGAGGTGCGGCGGGGGTGCCGGCGCATCGAGCGGTTCTGCGTGCTGCGCGACGACCACGGCGACGCCATCCGCGACGCCCTGGGCGTGGGGCCCGCGCGGATCGTGCGGGTCGGCGCCGGCTACCGGGACGATCTCTTCCACGCCGTGGGCCGGCCGCGCGAGCTGCCGCCCCACCTGGTCTACGTGGGCAAGCTGGCCGAAGCCAAGGGCCTGCCCTGGCTGCTCGACGCCTGCACGCCCCTGGCCGCAGAAGCGCCGGGGTTCACGCTGCACGTGGCCGGCGACGGCGCCGGTCCCGAGGCCGACCACCTGCGGCGACGGCTGGCGGCGTTGCCCTGGGTCGCGCATCACGGCCAGCTCGATCAGGCCGCCCTGGCCGGACTGATGCGCGGCTGCCGCGTGGCCGTGCTGCCGTCGTTCTACGAAGGCGTGCCGCTGGTGCTGGTGGAGGCCGCGGCCTGCGGTTGCCGCGTCGTCGCCACCGACCTGCCCGGCGTGGTCGAGCGCCTCGCGCCGGCGCTGGGCGCCCGACTCTCGCTGGTGCCGCTGCCGCGCCTGGTCGGCGTCGACCGGCCCGCACCGGCCGACCTGCCGGCCTTCACCGCGCGCCTGCGCGACGCCCTCGCCGCGGCGCTCGCGGCGGCGCCCGACGGCACGGCCGATCTCGGGCCCTTCACCTGGCGGGCCGTCTACGGGCGCGTCGCCGCCGTCTGGCGGGATCTGGCCGGACCCGGGCACGACTAAGGCAATCTGTACTCAATGACTTGCGCCGGACCGCCGATATGTTGGGGCCCGTTTCAACCAAGGACATTCATCCTCTCGCCCGCGCAGCCGGCGTCCAAGGACGAACGCATGGTGACCCTCGATCTGCCCCGCATCTTCGCGCCCTCGCTCCAGGCCAATCTCCTGAAGGCCCGCTGCCAGAACGCCAAGCTCCAGGACTCGCCCTGGGTCGACGGCCTGCTGCGCGCGGTGCGGGATCCGCTGGTGATCCTCAACGAGGACCGCCGGGTGATCAAGGCGAACCAGGTGCTGCTCGACCTGTTCGGGCTCGAGGACGAAGCGCAGGTGCTGGGCACCCTGCTGGAGATCCGCGAGCCGCAGGACTTCGCGGCGAGCGAGGAGTTCCTCCACATCGAAGACGACGACTTCTGGATCGTGACCATCGTCGACCGCCGCGACGAGACCCGCCGCCGCGCCCTGGAGAAGGTCTTCCTGCACGACATCCTCAACACGGCGGGCGGCGTACAGGGCCTGTCCGAAGTGATGGCCGAGGCCGATCCCGGCGACATGGAGGCCCTCAAGGATTCGGTGCGCCACCTGGCCGACCAGCTCGTCGACGAGATCACGGCCCAGCGCGACTTCCTCGCCGCCGAGAACGGCGACCTGCACGTGGATCACCGGCCGGTGGGCAGCCGTGAGATGACGGCCATGATCGCGCAGCGCTACCGCAACCATCCGGCCACCGGCGACCGCCACGTGGTCGTGGCGCCGTCCGAGACCTCGGCCCAGTTCCACACCGACCCGACGCTGCTGCTGCGCATCCTCGGCAACATGGTCAAGAACGCGCTCGAAGCGAGCCGCGACGGCGCGGTGGTGACGATCTCCCACGGCACGAAGCCCGGGCATGTGTGGTTCGCCGTCCACAACCCGGGCTTCATTCCCGAAGAGATCCAGTCGCGCATCTTCACCCGCTCGTTCTCCACCAAGGGCGCCGGGCGGGGACTCGGCACCTACGGCATGCGCCTGCTGGCCGAACGCTTCCTCGCCGGCCGGGTCGAGTTCCGTTCCGACCCGGTCGACGGGACCACGTTCCGCGTCATCCTGCCTGACGGCGGGCCTGGTACACCAGCCTGACGCCGAAGACGATCAGCAGCAGCGGCCACCAGTCCTTGATCCAGGCGAGCGACACGCCGAAGTTCAGGTCGAGGATGAAGAGCACGCCGACCACGATCAGCACGACCCCCCCGAACATCGACCCGCCCACGCCGGGCAGCTTGAAGTCCTCCGGCACGTCCTCGCCGCCGAGGCCCTCGGCCACGCGGTTGAAGTGGTGCGCCCGCCGGTTGGCGTCGATCATGTTGAAGATCCAGAAGAACGCCAGGAAGGGCCCGAAGAAGGGCTCCATGCCGCGGAAATCGGACGAGTTCAGCAGCGCGATCACCGAGGCGATGACCATGATGTTGATGAAGCCCTGCTTGTAGTAGCCCACGTAGACCTGGCCGAGTCCCGGCATGAAGCTCAGGATCGTGGCCAGCGCCGGCGACTTGCGCGGCTTCTCGACCCGCCGGCCGGACTGCGCGTACGGGTGCGGCGGGGGCGGGCTGTGGGGGGTGGCACCGGGCGACATGCCGGCGTCCTGCTGGGTCCCTTGCGGGTTGTCGTACTGTGCGCCGTTCATGACGGTCTCCTTCACGGGTTCAGGGTCCACTGGGTCCATGTTCATCGGATGCGTGCCACCAGGTCGTCCAGGCGGTGCGCCCGCTGCGGGCGGCGGCCAGCACCTCGTAGCCGGCCTCGCTCAGGGCGCCCGCCCGGGCCCGCGTCGCCGCGGTTTCCAGGTGGGTCTTCAATTCCTCGCGCGCGGGGGCGCTGCGCTCGCGCCGCTCTTCCCAGGCCCGGACCAGGCTGCCGCGCCGGGCCTCGGCCCGGGCCCGGCCGGCGCCGGTCACGCTCGCCGCGCCCGTTTCCAGCCACTCGCCGGCGCCCACCAGGGCGGGGCCCACCACGGGCACCTCGCGCGGCCCGGCGCTCACGATCTCCAGGGCCCGGCCCGGCGCCCCGCGCAGGGGCGACCAGGGCGTCGCCGTGGCCAGGACGACGAGCACCGTCGCCACGTAGGCCACCTGGGTCGCGAAGGCGGGGCGCAGGATCTGCTCCTCCCACCAGCGGCCGACGCGATCCATGAGCCCCGCCAGGCCGCCGGGGTGCGCGGGCGCCGAACGCGACACCCGGGCGCGCACGGTGCGGTCGAGCACGCGGGCGGTGAAGGCCGGCCCCGGGTCGAGCACGGCCATGGCCGGCAGCGCCGGGCCCAGCCAGCCGAGGGTCACGGCCACGCTGCTGCAGCCGGGGCAGTGCTCCAGATGCGCCTGGACGAGGCGCCGATCCAGCCCGTGCAGCTCGCCGTCGAGCAGGGCGTCGAGCTGGTCGAGGGCGCGGCCGCAGGCCTTGCCGCTGGTGCGTCCGAGCACGCCGTCGACGAAGGCGTCGGCGTCGTGGTCGCGGAAGGGGTGCTCGTGGTCGCGGCGGTCGTTCATAGCGCCGCCTCCGCGCCGGCCGGGCCGTGCGGACCGTGCCCGAGGTTCGTGACCACCTTGGCCAGTTCCAGGCGGGCCCGGCTCGAGCGGCTCTTCACCGTGCCGAGGGGCAGATCGAGCATGGTGCTGATCTCCTCGAGGGGCAGCCCCTGGATGTCCTTGAGGATGATGATCTCGCGGTTGATCTCGCTGAGCTCCTGCAGGGCCCGGTGCACCAGCCGCTGCCGTGACGAGCGCACGAGCTCGTCCTCGGGGGTCGGGCCGCCGTGGGCCAGGTCGTGCATGTCCTCGGCCGGGATGTCCTGCCGGGGCGGGCGCGCCTTGCGCCGGCGCAGGTGGTCGATGCAGGCGTTGCGTGCGATGCGGATCAGCCAGGAGACGAAGCGCTCGGGGTCGTCGCAGGTGTGCAGGCGGTCGTAGACGCGGACGAAGATGTCCTGGGCGAGGTCGAGGGCCTCGTCCTGCTCGCCCACGTAGCCGTAGGCGATGGAGCATATGCGTCCCTGATGCGCTCTCACGAGCACCTCCCAGGCCAGCTCGTCGCCTTGCTGGCAGCGTCTCAACAGTTCGGCGTGGTCGCCCTGCATGCCGCGGATTCTCCTGGGCCGTGATTCCCGGGATCCGCGTCCGGTGCGTCCGGACGGGTTCCGATTTCCATTGCTCCACAGACGCAGCGGGGGTGTCAATGGTTCGGTCGATGCGCCGATTTTTTCGGGGGGCCCATTTCCCGGTTGACCGGCCGCCGCCCGGCTGGTGCGATGGCCCCATGAACCTGACCTGTCTCGTGCGACGCCTGTTCGGCCTGCGGCCCGATCCGCCCGGGCCCCGCTTCATCATCGGCCGGGGCTACCAGCTCGACGTGCCCACCCCCGTCTACGACAGCCGGCGGCCGTTCCGCATCCTGTCGTACCTCGAATCGCGGGGCCTGCTGCGGCGCGGCATGCTGCGGCGCCCGCGGCCGGTCTCGCTGGACCGGCTGCGGCAGGTGCACGATCCCGCCTACGTGGCCTCCCTGCAGGATCCGGCCGCCATGGAGGCCATCCTGGGCTTCCGCCTCGACGCGGCGGCCCAGGACGCCTTCCTGGCCTTCCAGCGCCTGGTGTGCGGCGGCACCCTGCTGGCCGCCCGCAGCGCCGTGGCGCGGGGCGAGGTGGCGGTGAATCTCGGCGGCGGCCTGCACCACGCGGCCCGCGATCGGGGCTCCGGCTTCTGCGTCTTCAACGACGTGGCCGTGGCGGTGCGGAACCTGCGCGAGGCCGGACACGACTTTCCCGTCCTCGTGATCGATCTCGATCTGCACGACGGCGACGGCACCCGCGCCCTCTTCGCCGGCGACGCCACGGTGCACACCCTGTCGATCCACAACGAGACCCTCGGCGACGCCGGGGGGCCCACCGACACGGTGGTGGCCCTCGGCGGCGGCGTCGACGACCGCACCTACCTCGACGCCGTGACCGAGCACGTGCCCCGCGCCGTGGCCGCCTGCCGGCCCGGTCTCGTGTTCTACCTGGCCGGCAGCGATCCGGGCGTGGACGACCGCCTCGGCGACTGGCGCATCACCATGGAGGGCATGCTGGCGCGCGACCGCTTCGTCATGGACCTGCTGCGGCCGCGGCGCGGTCCGGCCGTGCCCACCGTCGTGCTGCTCGCCGGCGGCTACGGCCCGACGGCCTGGCGCCACGGCGCGGCCTTCTTCTCCTGGCTGCTGAGCGGGGACAGCCGGCTGGACATCCCCCTGGAGATGGAGCTGCCGGTGGACCACTACCGGCGTCTGGCCCGCCTGATGCGCCATCCGGGCCTGCTGCCCGGCGAGAGCGGCGATGACGCGGGCGCGGGCGGCGCGGGGGCCGACGACGACTGGGGCCTGTCCGAGGCCGATCTGGGCGGCGCGGCGGCGCCGGGGCCGGCGGCGGCCGGCCGGGGCCTCTTCCTCGGCCTGTACTCGCGCCACGGCCTGGAGCTGCTGCTGGAGGAATCGGGGCTGCTGGCCAATCTCAAGGCGGCCGGCCACCGCAAGCTCGGGCTGGAGGTCGACCTCGACGATCCCCTGGGCCACACGGTGCGCATCGTGTCGGGACGGCGGGAGCCGGTGGCGCTGCTCGAGGTGAAGCTGCGCGTGGGGCCGGCCGCCCACGACCCGCACCGCACCTATCTGGTGGTGGAATGGCTGCTGCTGCAGGATCCCCGCCCCGGCGCCGACGCGCCCGCGCGCGACCTCCTGCCCGGCCAGGAGCGGGGCGGCACGGGCCTGCTGCGGGACATGGCGGCGGTGCTCGTCGTGGCCGCCGAGCGTCTCGGCGCGGCCGGCGTCGTCTTCACGCCCAGCCACTACCATCTGGCCCGCCTCGCGCGGGGCATCGCGCGCTTCCCGGTGGCGGCGGACGAGGCGCGCTACCTGGCCTGCGAGCGGGCGCTGCGCGAGCTGCGGCTGGCCGAGGCCGCCGCCGCCATGGACGCGGGCATGGTGGTGGATGCGAAGACGGGCGAATCGGTGGGGTGGGAGCCGAAGCCGATGGTGATCCCCGTGGAGCCCGCGCTCCAGGACGAGCTCCACGGGGAGGGGTTCCGCGCCGAGGTGACGCGGGCCGGGTCCGGTCTCGACTACCGCCGGGCGGGCGGACCGGACGCCGGCGGGATCAGCCCAGGACCGACGTCGTGAGGTACAGGCCCGAGACGACGAGGGTCGCGACGAGGGCCTTGTGGGTCGGCGAGCGCAGATAGGCGCGCGCACCGCCGAGGGCCCGATTCACCGGATGACGCCGCGACAGGTCCGAGATGACCGGCGGACGCTCCAGGTCGTACAGGGCCAGGCCGTGGGCGATGCGCGGGTCGCGCGGCGCCAGGTGCTTGGCCTTCATGAGCTGGCGGAAGCCCTCTTCGAGGCGGCCGCCGCGCAGGTTGATGTAGCCCAGGGCGATGTAGCCGGCGGCCGAACCCTTGCCCAGGCGGATCGCCTTGCGGGCCAGCTTCTCGGCCGTCAGGTAGCGCCCCCCCTCCTCGGCCACGCACACGGCCATGCCGGCCACGGCCTCGTGGTCGTTGGGGTCATCCTGCAGGATGCGGCTGAAACGCAGCTCCGCGGCGTGATGATCGCCGTCGAGCAGGACCTTGTAGGCGGCGCACACGGACGGGCTCGCGAACATGTCGCTGCGGAACTCGCCGTTGCGGTACTCGAGAAGTTGTTTCAGATCGCTCATCGTTCGCTTCCTCGTGCGGGCATTTTCGCCGGGCACCGGCCCCGACCATTCAATTTGCCCTGTCCCCTGGTTCCTGTTGTTCCTCGTCGTTGCTGCGCCGGTGTTCAGGAAAGGAAGTTGCAGATCGGATGCCCAAAGAGCGGGGCGCGGGATTCGGTTGACGGAATCGGCGAACATCTGCTTCATTGGCTTGGACTTGACCCGCCCCCTGCGCCGAGGACCGACCATGATCGAACGCAAACCGCTGCGCGCGCACGTGCAAAAGGAGATCCTGGCCCGGATCGCCGACCACCGCCTGCCCGCCGGGACCCGCATCAACGAGAGCCATCTGGCCGCCGACCTCGGCCTCAGCCGCACGCCCCTGCGCGAGGCCATGCTCGGCCTCGAGGCCGTGGGTTTCCTCGACAGCGACATGGGCCGCGGTTTCCTGGTGCCCCCTCTCGACGCCGACGAGTTCCGCGACATGCAGGCCATGCTGGCCAAGATGGCGCCCTACGCCCTCGGCATGCTGGGCGAGCTGCCCGGCCCGCGGGTCATGGAGCTGAACAACCTGCTGGGGCGCGCCCGGCTGCGCGTCACCCGGCCCGGACCGGAGCGGGCCGGCGCCGTCGCCGACCTGGTCCACCGCTGGGGCGCCCTGTGCGTCGCCGGCTGCCCGAATCGCCTGCTCGCCGCCGACCTCGCCCGGCTCGATGCCCTGTCGCGGCGCTACTGGCACGAGGCCGTCGTGCTGGACTACGACCCCGCGCCCCTGCTCGCCGGCTACGAGGAGCTCTACGACCTCCTGCGCGAGCGCCGCACCGACGCCGCGGTCGTGGCGTGGGAGAATCTCATCGCCCATCAGGCCAGCGAGGCCGCCCGGGTGCTGCCGACGGTCCCGCGGGGACTCACGCGGCACGACGCGCCGTGACGGGGAACGACGGGATGCGACGGGGCAGGAACGGCCGTCATGAGGAACTGCAAGGCACAACGGCACTTCCGCAATTTCGATCTTCCCGGTTCTCTTCCCGTCGTGTTATAATCCGTGGCAGGGAGATGACATGAACCTCGACTTGAAGATCAACGAGCTGCCGCTCGAACTGGGCCAGAGGCTGCCCCTGGAGCGCCTCGACGAGGCGCGTTTCCGCCGGGTCGGGCTGCTGCGGCGCCTGCTGTCGGCCCGGGTCGCGGGGCACGACATCTACGACGGCGAGGACTGCGAGCTGGTGGCCCTCGGCGACGAGCTGCACATCTATCCCTGCACCGACTCCTACCTCAACCGCGACCGGCAGTGGCGCACGCGGGTCAAGCTCTTCGTCAAGCAGGATCGCCTGCAGCGGGTGCTGTTCCAGGTGGTGGAGGGCCAGACCGCGGCGGTGAACTTCCTCGAGCGCTTCCAGGAAGCCGCCTCGCGCGCCCTGGGCGAGCCGGCCCACGTCGATCGGCGCTCGGCCGTGTGGGAATCGGGCCAGGCCCGTGTCCAGACCTACCTGCACCCCGACCGCCTGAACGCCGACTTCGACATCTCCTTCGTCGACGACGCGTCCTGAGTACCTAGTCTTTCCGACGACCCTTCCCTTCCGGATCATCACTGCGGGCGAGGATGCGCTTCAGCAGCGCCAGCGCCGCGGTCTCGTCGGTCACGTCGCCGTCGAGCTGGGCGGCGTACACCTCGTCGAGGATGGGCGTGAAGCGGGGCCCCGGCGTCTCGCCGAGGGCCACCAGGTGCCGGCCCTGGATCAGGGGCGCGGGCGCGGTGTCGATCACGTCGTGCGCGGCGGCCACGGCCAGGAGCCAGTCGCCGGCGGGATAGGCGTCGGCAGGCAGGGGCGGGCGGCCGAAGTTGTCGGCCCGCGCCACCCGCACCAGGCGATCGATGCGCCCCACGCGCGCCGCCAGCCGCCGCACCGCCGCGGCCGAAGCGCCCGCCCTGAAGAGCTGCGTCGGGTGCCCGTGCTCGGCCACCAGGGGCTTCACCTCGGCCAGCAGACGGCGGTTGTCGGTCATGGCGCCGAGCAGCGACTCCGTGCGCGCCACCGAGACCTGCTCGTGGCCCAGCGACCGCACGCGGCCGTCCGGCTCGCGGGTCGTGTGGCCGGGCTTCCCCAGGTCGTGGCAGAGGACGGCGCAGCCCACGACGAGATCTTCCCACGGGTCGCCCGTGCGCTCGGCGGCGAAGGCGTCCAGGGCGTGCAGGGTGTGGATCCACACGTCGCCCTCGGGGTGGTGGTGCGGGTCCTGCGGGCAGCCGCGCAGGGCGTCGAGCTCGGGGAAGTGGGCCAGCCAGCCCGTCTCGCGCAGGAACTCCAGGCCCAGGCTCGGGCGCCGGCCCAGGGTGAGCAGCTTCACCCACTCGCCCCACAGGCGCTCGCCGGGCAGGCCCTCGCGCGCGACGGCGCGGCACAGGGCCACCGTCTCGGGCACCGCGTGCAGCTCGAAGCGCGCCACGAGCTGCATGCCGCGCAGCACCCGCAGCGGATCCTCGCCGAAGGCCGGACTCGTGTGGCGCAGCAGGCCGCGGTCCAGGTCGTCCAGGCCCTGCCAGGGATCGGCCACCTCGCCGGTCAGCGGATCGAGGTACACGGCGTTGAGGGTGAAGTCGCGCCGCGCGGCCGCCGTCGGCAGGTCGAGGTGCGGATCCGAGTCGATGGCGAACCCCTTGTGCCCGCGCCCGAGCTTGGCCTCGCGCCGGGGCAGGCCCACGTCGACGGGCCAGCCGCGCAGCTTGAGGATGCCGAAGGCGCGGCCCACCAGGTCGAGGTCGTAGGCGGCGGCGAGGGTGTCCTGCAGGCGGTCGGCGGGCAGGCCGAAGACCTCGAGGTCCAGGTCGCCCGTGTCGCGGCCCAGGGCCAGGTCGCGCACCGTGCCCCCCACCAGCCAGGCGCGCCCGCCGGCCGCGGCGAGGCGGCGGCAGACGTCGTCGAGCACCCGGTGCAGATCGGGCGCGAGACGGTCGAGCTGGCGTTCGGGTCGCAGGTCCATGGGTCTCCCGGTCGGGCGCGGCCTTCCGGACGCGGTGGTCCGGACGTGGTGGTCCGGACGCGGTGATCCGGACGTGGTGCTCCGGGCGTGGGTCTCCGGGCGAGGCTTTACGGCCGGGCCCTCGCCGCCTATTTTCGACGCGCGGCCGCGACACGGCGACCGTCCACCGCAGGATAGCGCGCTTCCGCGCCGGAAGGAACCCCGGCTTGACACCCCACACCCCCAGCGCCGCCCCCCGTCCCGGCCCGACCGACGACATGCCCCGCGCCATGGCCTGGATGGTGGCCTCGGGCCTGAGCTTCGCCCTCATGGGCGCCATGGTGAAGTTCGCGGGCGACGTGCCCCTGCCGGCCAAGGTCTTCTTCCGCAATCTCGTGACCCTGGTCATCACCCTCGGCGTGGCCGTGCGCGCGGGAACCTCGCCCTTCGCCCCGACGCCCCACTGGCGCCGCCTGCTCGCCCGCGCCGGCGCCGGCCTGCTCGGGGTGCTGCTCTACTTCCAGGCCATCGAGCACCTGCATCTGGCCGACGCCTCGCTGCTGAACAAGACGTCCCCGTTCTTCGTCCTCGTCTTCGCCGTGCTCTTCCTGGGCGAGCGTCTGGGCAGGTCCCAGGTGCCGGTGCTGATGCTGGCTTTCGCGGGCGCGCTGCTCGTGATCAGGCCCCGCTTCGACACCACGATGCTGCCCGCCCTGGCGGGCCTCGGCTCGGGCCTCTTCGCCGGACTGGCCTACGTGCTCGTGCGCTCGCTGAAGGGCCGCGAGGGGCCGAACCGCATCATCCTGACCTTCTCCCTCGTCTCGTGCCTGGCCATGGCACCCTTCCTCGTCGCGGCCCCGCCGCGGCCGACGCCGGGCCAATGGCTCGCCCTGGCCGGCACCGGCGTCTTCGCGGCCGGCGGCCAGTACGGCCTGACCTTCGCTTACCACCACGCGCGTGCGTCGCGCATCTCGGTCTTCACCTACCTGCACGTGCTCTTCGCCATGGTCCTGGGCTTCGTGTTCTTCGACGAGCGGCCCGACGCCCTGAGCCTCCTGGGCGGCGCGCTCATCGTGATCGCCGCGGTGGCCACCGGCCGCATCGCGCGGCGCGAGGACGAAAGGTCCGCCTGATGGAACTCACCCTGGCCTTCATCGCGATCGTGGCCGCCGCCGGGCTGGTGGCGGGCTTCGTGGCGGGATTCGTGGGCGTGGGCGGCGGCATCATCATGGTGCCGGTGCTGCTCGAGCTGTTCCGGGCCGCGGGCGTGCCCGAGGCCGTCGTGGTGCAGGCGGCCATGGGCACGTCGCTGAGCGTGGCGGTCTTCAGCATCGGCTCGGCGATCGTGCGCCACGGGCGCCAGAAGCGAATCTACTGGCGTCTGGTGCCCATGCTGGCCCCGGGCAGCCTGGCGGGCGGCTGGCTCGCCGCGCGTCTGGCCACGGTGCTGCCGGGCAGCTGGCTGCAGCTCGGCCTCGCCGGACTGCTGGCCGTCTCGGCCGTGCGCCTGTTCCGCGGCGGCGGGCCCGGCGGCACGGGCCACCGGCGCGTGAAATGGTGGTCGGGCGTGCTGGTCGGGCTCGGCGTCGGCCTGGTGGCGGGGCTGAGCGGCCTGGCCGGGGGAATCGTGCTCATCCCGGCCCTGGCCCTCGTGCTCGGGCTGCCCGCCGGCTGGCTCGCCGGCACCAGCAGCGCCGTGATCGTCTTCAGTTCGGCGGGTGCGGCCCTCTCCTACCTCACCGCGCGGCCCGACGTGGCGCCCGGCGACGGCTTCGTGGGCTACGTGGCCCTGCCGGTGGTGGGCGTGCTCGCCGCCGCCGCGGTGCCCAGCGCCCAGCTCGGCGCCTGGGTGAACCGGCGCGTCCGTGGCGTCGTCTTCCGGCGCGTCTTCGCGGTGCTCATGCTGCTGGTGGTGGTGCGGCTGCTCCTCAGCCGTTGAGAAAAGCCGGTGCCGCCGGACGCCCCCGCGTATAACCTGTGTCGGTTCCCGCGCCACGCGCGCCCGCCGACCTGCCGCCCGGAGGTGTCCCATGACCCGGCCCGATCCTGCCCGACCCGACCTCACCGGACGCCGCGTGCTGCTCGTGGGCTGCGGCGACATCGGCACCGGTCTCGGCGAGACCCTGCTCGCCCGCGGCGCCGCGGTGTGGGGCCTGCGCCGCGACCCGGCGGGGCTGCCGGCCGGCTTCCACGGCGTGGCCGGCGACTTCACGCGACCGGACGGCCTGGCCGCCGTGGCGGGGCAGGCCTTCGACCACGTCGTGCTCACCTTCACCCCCGCGGGCTACACCGACGCGGCCTATGCCGCCGCCTACGTGGACGGCATGCGCCACGTCCTGGCCGCCCTCGATCCGGCGCCCGGCCACGTGATCCTCGTCTCGAGCACGAGCGTGTACCACCAGGACGACTGCGGCTGGGTCGACGAGCGCAGCGCCACCGAACCGACCCACTTCGCCGGTCGGCGCACCCTCGAGGCCGAGGCCGTGCTCCGCGACAGCGGGCTGCCCCACGTGATCGCGCGCTTCGCGGGCATCTACGGCCCGGGCCGGACCCGCCTGATCGACCAGGTGCGGGCCGGCCACGCCTGCGGTCCGGAGGAGCGGCTCTACGTCAACCGCATCCACCGCGCCGACGGCGTCGGCTTCCTGGCCCACCTCATCGACCTGCGCGAGCAGGGCGCCGACCTCGACGACCTCTACCTCGTGACCGACAGCTATCCCGTCACCATGTGGGATGTGCAGAGCTGGATCGCCTCGAAGCTCGGCCTGGATCCCTTCGCATTGAAGACCGGCCCGGTGCCCGGGCGCACGAGCAAACGCTGCCGCAACGCGCGCATGCGGGCGACGGGGTACGAGCTGCGCTATCCGGACTACATGGCGGGGTATGGGGAGCTGCTGGGGACCGACGCCTCGGCCTGAGCGGGCGGATTCCGCACGCGCATCCCCCGGCGCCCGCCGGAGGCGCCTGCTCCCGACCCCGGACGCAGGGCCGGGAGCAGACCGCGTGTCCTACGTTCGAAAGCCGCTCAGCCCCCGTTCGCCAGCAGCGCCGCCGACTTCTTCGCGTTCATGCGGAAGATCTCCGGATGGTCCGGATGCGCGTCGGCGCCGCGCTCGATGAGGTCGATGATCGCCGGGGGCGTCAGGGCGGGCTGCAGGGCCACCAGCTTGGCCGCCGTGTTGGCCACGTTGGGCGAGGCCATCGAGGTGCCGGACATCTTCATGGTGCGCCCACCCGGCACGGTGCTCTCCACCTGGAAGCCGTTGGCGTACACCTTGACGTTGCGCCCGCCGCTGGTGAACCCGGTCGGGTCGCCGGCCTGGTCGAGGGCCCCGACGACCATCAGGTTCGGCAGGTCGAAGCTCGACGGGATCACCACGTCGAACTCGACGTCGTTGTCGTCGTTGCCGGCCGCCGCCACGAAGAGGATGCCGGGCGCCGCCGCGATGGCGTCGTGCAGGCCGTCGCTCAGCACGCCGATCATCTGCCGCGCCAGCTTCGCCCGCTCCTCGGCGTCGGCACCGATGCCGTTGGCCTCGAGCCCGCCCTCGATCTCCTTGTAGCTCCAGCCCCAGCTCATGTTCACCACGCGCACGTCCGCGGCCTGGAAGTACTTCGCCGTGGCCAGGTAGTCGTCGGCCAGACGGCGCGCGATCTCCATCGTCATGGGCGCGGGCGTGCTGTGGTAGTCGAAGGTGATGCGCGCCACGAGCAGCCGCGCGAAGGGATTGCCCCGCGACGCGATGCCGGCCACGTGGGTGCCGTGCATGTAGAGCCCGCCGAAGCTGAGGCTCGTCATGAAGTCGCCGACCTCCTCGGGGGCCATGCTCGCCATGCGGCTGCGGACGGCCGTGGCCGCCGGGCTGTCGATGGCCGAGGTCATGTCGATGAAGCCCTCCATGGACTCGTACACCATCCCGAGCTTGCCCTCCTGGTCGCCCAGGGGGTGCAGCAGGTGCGGGTTGGCGACGCCGTCGAGGTCGAAGGCGATGCCGTGCACGTCGTCGACGAAGCCGTTGCCGTCGGTGTCGGCGCCGTCGGCGCGCTCGGCCGCATTGGTCCACAGCAGCCCGTCGAACGACGCCACGTCGACGCCCGAGTCCCAGATGCCGATGACGACCGGGGCCAGGCCCTGGTCCGGCGTCAGCGCGAGGTCGCGCGCGGGCCAGATGTCGGTCTTCTCCTGCTTGTTGCGCGCGAGATAGTCGCCGTACACCGCCGCGGTGACCGGGTTGAGCGCCAGGCGCTCGTCGATGGCGTAGCGCATGCCGATCAGGCCCAGCGCCAGGTCGCGGTTCAGCTCGCCCATGGCCGTGGCCGTGGGCTGCAGCCGCGACTGCACGATGCCGCGCAGCAGGTTCTCGCTCAGGTACTCGGCCCGGGCCTTGCCGCTCTTGATGTCGTCCTCGACCACGTCGTAGGGCAGGGCGAAGACGCGCTCCCGCAGCTCGGCCTCGTAGGCCGCCGCGACCTGGTCGGCGGTCGCGTCGGCGGGCAGTCCGGCCCGCGCAGCCATGTCCGCCCGCGCCACCAGACCGTTCATGAGGCGGGCCGCCTCCTTGTCCTCGAGCTCGCGCACGGCGTCGAGGTGCCGCAGGGCCGCCGCGTCGTCGCCATCGGCCAGGGCGATGGTGACCAGGCCCTGGTGCATGCCCTGCAGGGTCGCCACGTCCTCGATGGCGTAGGTCGCCATGTCGGCCTCGAGATCGGCGCGAACCGCCCCGCGCAGCGCCGCCATCACGGCCGGATCGGCCATCATCTCCTCCAGGGTGCCCTGCAGGGGATAGGTGTGGACGGGCAGCTCGTCGAGGCTGGCGACGGGAATCTTCGCCGCGGGCGGCGCCGGCACGGCCGGTGCGGTCTCGACGCCGGCGTTGTCGGGTCCGGCGCAGGCGCCGAGCAGCAGGATCGCGAGGGCGAGAACGGGAACGAGCAGGCGGCGGGTCATGGTCGACTCCTTGCTGGTGGGATGGGGGCCCGGGACGGTGCGACCGGGACGCGCCCCAATCTAGCACCCGCCGCGGGCCGATGCGAACCGAATCGCCGGCCGTCCGCGCCGGGAAACTTGAGGTAAACCCTTAGTGGAATCGGCCGAACAGAAGAGCAGGATCGAGGGCCTGAGCCCCGGAAACCAGGCATTTCACGGAGGAAGACATGTCCACGCGGCATCTGCTCAACATGACCCTGGGCGCCTTCACCCTGCTGCTGCTCGCGGCGGTGGGCGTGGTGTTCAGCACCAACGGCAACCAGGCCGACGAACAGACCCGGATCGATCTCGCCGTGCGCCAGCAGGTTCTCGTGCAGGACCTCACCCGGCAGGCCGCCGCCCTGGCCGACGCCGAAGCCCGCGAGGACGTGGATCGGGCCCGCCAGGATCTGGCCCGCACCGTGACCCAGTTCGACCGCAACCTCACCGCCCTGCTCCACGGCGGCCAGGCCGTCGACCCCAACGGCCAGACCGTGGTGATCGAACGCACCCGCAACGACATGGCCCGCCTCGCCCTCGAGGACGGCGCCCACCTGTGGCTGGAGACCGGCGTGCCCCTGGCCGACCTCGCGGCCGGCGAGTTCTCCGTGTACAGCGCCGCCGGCCAGAAGGCCGTCAAGAACCTGCGCGCCAACGACGTCGAGCTCATGCAGACCATGGGCACCGCGGCCAACGCCCTGCGCATGGGCATCCACGCCCGGGGAACCGTTTCCGGCATCGCGCGCTGGGCCGCCGCCGCCCTGGCGGTGGTGGTCGTCGGCCTGGCCTTCTTCCGGCGTTCGGTGCTGGCCCAGGAGGGCCCCGCGCCCGCCGCACGGCCCGCCCCGCCGGCCCGCGCACTGGCGGTCGCCGAACCCGGCGCCGAATCGCCCCTCGCGCCGCGCCCGTTCGCTCGTCCGGTCGCACCCGTCGCTCCGCCGGCGGTGTACACGTCGCCCGTCGACTTCGATTCGGTGAACGCCTCGGTCGACCAGATGAGCGTCGACATGAACACCATCGCCGGCAGCACCGACAAGATGCGCGTGGCCATCGACTCGATCGGCCACGCCCTGCAGGGCATGCTCTACAGCCTGAACGAGATGGCCCAGGACACGGCCGAGGGCCACAAGATCGTGCGCAACGCCAACAACGCCGCCAGCTTCACCGCCGCCACGGCCGCCGACCTGGCCGAGAGCGCGCGCGGCATGGCCGACGTGGTCAGCCGCGTCACCCAACTGGCCCGCAAGACCAAGGACGTCGCCGCCCAGATCGACACCGAAGCCGTCCACACCGGCACCACGGGCGAGGCCTTCACCTCGGTGGTCGCCGGCGAGGTCAAGGGTCTGGCGCGCCAGACCAACATGGCGACCCAGGAGATCGACCGCACGGTGACCGAGATCCTGCAGACGGCCCGGCAGTACGAGGAGGCCATCGGGCAGATCATCAAGAACGTGAGCGCCATCAACAAGGTGAGCCAGAACCTGGGCGAACTCATGCTCGCCCCGCCGGTCCACGGTCAGCCCGGCACGCCGCTGCCCGCC
>JAGRNP010000075.1 GCA_020440705.1 bacterium
CGATCGGGTAGAGTGCGGTTGCTTGGGAGCGACATGGCGTTTCCGGCCCTGACCCTGAACCGGAGGCCCCATGCGCGCCATCACCCTGAAACTCATCCCCGGCGACGGCATCGGCGTCGAGGTCATGATCGAGGCGCGCCGCGTGCTCGATCGCCTGGCCGACCTGCACGGCGGGCTGGCCTTCCGCTACCACGACCTGCCCTGGAGCTGCGCCTGGTCCCTCGGGCACGGCGGGGTCATGATGCCCGCCGACGGTCTCGAGATCCTGGCCGACGGCGAGGCGATCCTGCTGGGTGCGGTGGGGTTCCCGGGCGTGCCCGACCACGTCTCGCTGCGCGGGCTGCTGCTGCCGATCCGCATGGGCTTCGACCAGTACGTGAACCTCAGGCCCGTGAAGCTGCTGCCCGGGCTCGACTCGCCCCTGCGCGTCGCCGACCCCGCGGCCATCGACTTCGTGGTGCTGCGCGAGAACACCGAGGGCGAGTACTGCGGCGCGGGGCGCCTCGAGAATCCGGGCACGCCCGACGAGACCGCGATCCAGGAGGCGCGCTTCACGCGCAAGGGCACCGAGCGGATCATCCGCTACGCCTTCGACTGGGCGCGCGACCACGGCAAGGGGTCGGTCGTCTCGGCGACCAAGAGCAACGCCCTGAACCACAGCATGGTCTTCTGGGATCGCGTGTGCGCCGAGGTGGCCGCGGGCTATCCGGAGGTCGCGTGCACGGGCATGCACATCGATGCGCTCGCGGGACTCTTCATCCTGCACCCCGAGCGGCTCGAGGTGGTGGTGGCGAGCAATCTCTTCGGCGACATCCTGACCGATCTCGGTTCAGCCATGCTGGGCAGCATCGGCATCTCGCCCTCGGCGAACATCGACCCCAGCGGCCGCCATCCGTCCATGTTCGAGCCGGTGCACGGCTCGGCGCCGGACATCGCGGGCCGCGGCCTGGCCAACCCCACGGGCATGCTGTGGACGGTGGCGCTCATGCTCGGGCACCTGCAGCTGCCGGACCTGGCGGCGCGGCTCATGGACGCCCTGTCGGACGTGCTCGCGGCGCGCATCGTGCGCACGCCTGACCTGGGCGGCACGGCCACGACGCGGGCAATGACCGACGCGGTGATGGCCCGGCTGGACGCCTGACCGGGCCTGCGGCCGCGCGCCGGCTCAACCGCCCATCTTCACGCACACCACCTCGAGCGGCGCCGCCTCCTGGCCGTCCTCCGCGCTCTCCTCGCCGGGGGCCCGCTCCATCGCCGCCGTGGCGCCCTCGAAGTTCCTGATCACGACGAAGTGCTCGCCGTCGAGGAAGAGCAGCGCGTCCCGGGTCCCGTCGAAGCCGGGGAAGGTGAGGGTGAGCTCCTCGACGAGCGCCCCGTCCGGCGCCAGGACGTCGTACCGCGCGGCCGTGCCCGCGGGCAGGTGGGCGCGGGTGTCGTGGGCGTCGGTCACGTAGAGGCGGCCGTCCGGCCCGGCCGTGAGGTTCATGATGGCCGGGTCGGTGTCGAGGATCCTGTTGTCGACCTCCAGGTCCCGGCCGTTGGCGCGCACGTTGAAACCGCTGCCCACGTCGTCTTTCTCGGCCGCCGTGCGCCGGCGGGGGGTGAAGGGGCGGCGCCAGGTCGCCAGCTCGGCGCCGTCGGGACCGCAGACGCGAATCACCCAGGCGTCGCGCTCCGGTGCGGTGTAGACGCGGCCGTCCGGCCCGGCGGCCCAGGCGGCGAAGCCGCTGAACTCGGCGCGCTCGTCGTAGACCGGATCGTTGAAGTTGCTCCGGGCGGACTTCGCGGCGATCAGGGCGGTTTCGTTGCCGGCGAGGTCGTACACGGCGAGCGACATGGTGCGGTCCATGTCGCCGTTCTCCTGGTCGAAGACCATGCGGCCGGCGTCGGCCACGTAGCGGTCGCCCACGCGGATGCAACGGCGCAGGATGACGAAGCCGCCCTGCTCGGCCCCGCCGCCGAAGGTCACGTTGCCCGCCGGATCGCCGTGGGTGTCGATGCCGATGATGCGGCCGGGGAAGCCGTGGACCACGCCGACGGCGTCGTCCGGCAGCAGCACCAGTTCGTGGGGGTTGCGCAGCTCGCCGGGACCGTCGCCCTCGCGGCCGAGGGTCGTCTCGTAGGTGCCGTCCGCGGCGATGACCAGGACCTGCGAGAGCTGCCGGTCGACCAGATAGGTGCGGCCCGCGGGGTCCCGCACCGCGCCTGTGATCACGCCGAGCAGCACGTCCTCGTCCTCGGCGCCCAGGCGCCACTGCTCGACCAGGGCGACGCTGCGGCGGGCGGGCGGGTCGGCGGGCAGCTCGACGACGGCGGCGGCGGTGGCGGCGGCGGTGAAGAGGGCGGAGCAGCAGGCGACGATCAGCAGGACGGACGGGAGTCGCGGGGTCGTGGTCACGAGGAAACCTCCGGCTGCGGTGTGGGGGCTGGGCTCCCCACTATACCCGCTGCCGGAGGTTTTGTTGCCCGCGAACGGCGCGGTCGCCTAGAACTTGAACGCCCCGCGCAGACCCCAGAAGAAGGCGTCGCTCTCGCCGTGGTAGACGGCGCCGTCGCCGGCGTCGACGACGTCCTTCACGTCGCCCATGAGCGTGGTGTAGCTGACGCTCGGGGTGAACGTGAAGAAGTGCGCCACCTGGAAGGGCAGGCCGGCGGTGAGCTTCAGGTCGGTCATGCTGGCGCCGCCCGGCATCTCGGGCACGCCCGGCAGGCCCTCGGCGCCGCCGAAGTAGCCGTTGATGTAGCCTTCGGAGCCGAGGCCCAGGGTGGCGCCCAGCTCGAGGGTCATGGTCTCGCCCACGCCCACGCCGTGGCTCACGGCGGCCTCCCAGTAGCCGCCCTTGATGGCGTCGAGGTCCTGGTAGAACGTCAGGCTCGGGGAGAGCAGCACGCTCAGGCCGGCGTGCAGGTAGAGCTCGGTGGTGTTCGCGTCGAGGTTGGGAAAGTCGTAGTAGATCAGGCCGGCGCCCAGCTCGACCTTGGGCAGGCTCATGGCCCAGCCGAGGGTCCAGTCGACCTCGTTGAATTCCCACTCGGAGCCGTTGACGTCGTTCAGGTCCATGTTGCCCCAGAAACCGGCGGAGAAGCCCATGGTGTTCACGCCCACCCACGGCTGGAGGACCGGATCGGGAGTGGCCACCATGCCGCGCCAGACGTACTTGCCGTACAGGTCGATGCCGGCCTCGGCGTCGAGGGGGCCGAGGGCGAGGGCGGGCGTGGTCGCCGCCGCCAGCAGGAGGCCCGTCAGGGCCAGCAGGGTCCACTTCTTCATCACGTCTCCTTGCTCGGTGCGATGCCGCCGTCTTCGGGTCCGCGCGGAGCCGGATCGCGCCGGCGGTCCGTCCGGACGGCCGAACCGGGGTTATGTCCGGTTCATTGTTGCAATTATGTCAGTCGATATCGGCAGGGCCAGTTCAAAATTTAGCAGAAACCCGTAAAGTCCAGAGGGGGGCGGTCGATCCTCAAGCAGAGCCCAGCACTGCGAACCTTGCCCTGGAGGCATCGCTTTGAGTCCCGAATACGCCCTGCCCGGACCGGAAATGCCCGTGATCGACGAGTCCCGCCTCATGGCCGAGTTCGGCGGCGACCGCGAGATCCTGGCCGAACTGCGCGACCTCTTCCTCGACCACGCGCCGCCCCTCTTCGAGTCGATCCGGCAGGCCATCGCCGACCGCGAGATCGACGTGATCGCCCGCGACGGCCACAGCCTCAAGGGCGCCTGCGCCACCTACGGCGCGCCCCGCCTGGCGATGATCTGCAAGGTGGTCGAACTGGCCGCCAAGGCCGGCGACTGGGCCACCATCGACCAGCACCAGGATCAGTTCGTGCAGGAGTACGAGAAGGTCTTCGAGGCGATCGGCAACCTCAGCGTGACCTGAGCCACCCCGGTCCCTCGGATGGGAAGGCGGGCGCCGACCAGTGGGGTCGGCGCCCGCTTCGGTTCGCTGGGGGGCCTCAGCGCACCACCCCCAGCACGCCCCGCAGCCGCACATCCCGACTCGACGCCCCGACCATCACCCGGAAGTCCCCCGGTTCGACCACCCGCACCAGGTCGCGATCCAGCAGCGACAGCTCGTCGGGGCCGAGCACGAACCGCACCGCGCGGCTCTCGCCGGCGCCGAGCGCCACCCGCCGGAACCCTTTCAGCGCCAGCACCGGGCGGGCCACCGAGGCGATCTCGTCCCGCAGGTAGAGCTGCACCACCTCGTCGCCGGCGCGGGGGCCCGTGTTGGTCACGGTGCAGCTGATGACGGCCGTGTCGCCCGGCGCGATCACCGGAGGTGTGACCACCAGGTCTGCGTACGCGAACCGGGTGTAGCCGAGCCCGTAGCCGAAGGGGTAGCGGGCGCGGCCGGTGAGGTCGGCGTAGTCGTCGCCGCGCCCGGTCGGCGTGTGGTCGTAGGTCAGGGGCAGTTGCCCCTCGGCGAAGGGCACGTCGAAAGGCAGCCGGCCGGCAGGGCTCGCGTCGCCGGCGAGAATCTCGGCCACCGCCGGGCCGCCCTCCTCGCCGGGGTACCAGACCTGCAGCACGGCACCCACCCGATCGACCCACGCGCCCGGGTCGACGGCGCTGCCGGCGACGAGCACGACGACCGTCGGCGTGCCCGTGGCCGCCACGCGCCGGATCAGCTCGTCCTGGCGACCCGGCAGGGCCAGCCGGGACCGGTCGCGGAACTCGCCCTCCGCGAGGCCCGCCACGACCACGGCCACGTCGCTGGTGGCGGCCAGGTCGACGGCGGCGGCGAGGTCGGCCTCTTCGTCGGCGGCCTCGCGATCCCACACCAGGCGGATCCGGGCGTTGCCGGTCGGCGAGCGGAACTCGAGGCGGATGGCGTAGGCGCGCCCGGCGGCCAGTGGTTTCGGGGCCATCCGGGTGCCCGCGGCCAGGGGACGCCAGTTGTCGAGCACGAGCTCGTCGTCGAGCCAGAGGCGGTAGCCGTCGTCGCCGCTGACGCCCAGGGCGAAGGCGCCGTTGCCGGGGGCGGTCAGTTCGCCGGTCCAGCGCACGGAGTAGAAGTCGCCGGGCAGCACGTCCGGCGCGGGCGAGGCGATGGACCACTGGAAGTCGACCTGCGGATCGAGGCGGGTCAGCGCCGGCGCGCCGTCCAGGTCGACGTTGGCGAAGTAGGCGCCGACGAGGCCGGCCCCGGTGACGCCGTCGAGGCGCGCGGAAAGGGCGGCGGCCGGCACGGGCGCGACGCCGGCCGGGGCGCGATCGCAGCCCTTGGCATGGCGGACTTCGACGGCGGCGCCGAACCGCTCCCGGATTCCCGCCAGGATGGCGACCCGTTCCGGTCCGGGCCCGCTGTAGCCGCCGAGGCGCGCTTCGGCGGCGTCGGGCCCGATCACCGCGATGGAGCCGACCGCCCCGTCGAGGGGCAGCAGGCCGTCCCGGTTCTCGAGCAGCACCACCGAGGCGCGGGCGGCCCGCCGGGCGAGCGCCCGGTGCGCCGCGCGGTCGGCGACCGGCGGCGTGTCGCCCCCGTACGGGTGCTCGAACAGGCCGAGCGCGAACTTCGCCCGCAGCACGCGGGCCACGGCGGCGTCGAGCACGGTCGGGTCGATCCGGCCGTCGGTGAAGGCGGGCAGGAATAGCGCGGCGTGCTCGAACGCGGTCTGGAAGATGACGTCGAGGCCGCCCGCGAGGGCCCGGGCGCCCGCGTCGGCGTAGTCGGTGGCCGTGCCGTGCAGCACCACCGCGCCGCCCACCGCGCCGGCGTCCGAGATCACGAAGCCGTCGAAGCCCAGCTCGTCCTTCAGCCAGGTGCGATTCAGCCAGGCGCTGGCCGTGCAGGGAACGCCGCCGAGGGAATTGTAGGCGGTCATGATGGAGCGCGCGCCGCCCTCGGCGAGGCACGCGGCGAACGGGGGCAGGTCGCGTTCGCGCAGGCGGCGTTCACCCGCGTCGATGGGGTAGCTGTCGCGGCCGCCGCGGCCCACGTTGGCGACCAGGTGCTTGGGGGTGGTGACGATGCCCCGTTGCTCGAACGCGCGCACGAAGGCCACGCCCATGGCGGCGGCGAGGAAGGGGTCGGCGCCGTAGGTCTCCTCGACGCGGCCCCAGCGCACGTCGTCGGCGAGGTTGACCACCGGCGACAGGACCTGCCGCACGCCGTGGTCGCGGGTCTCGACGGCGATGGCGGCGGCCACCTCGGCCATCAGGCCGGTGTCGAAGGTCGCCGCGAGGCCGATGGCCTGGGGGAAGACGGTGGCGTCCCGGTGGACGAGCCCGTGCAGCGCCTCGGCGAAGACGATCACGGGGATGCCCAGGCGGGTGTCCTCCACGAACCGCCGCTGCACGGCGTCGGCGCGCGCGACGACGGCCGTCCGGTCGCCGCCGGCGTCGAGCTGGAAGCCGAACGCGCCCTGGGTGTACCGGGCCCCGTCGTCGGCCGGCGTGCCGGCCACCATGAAGAGCTGCCAGAACTTCTCCTCGGCGGTCATGCGGCCGAGCAGGTCGGCGACGCGCTCGTCGACGGGGCGGTCGGGGTCGCGGTAGGGCTCGCCCGCGGCGCGTGCGGGGTCCGCGGCGAGGGCGAGCAGCAGGGTCATGGCCAGGACTCTCATTCGGCAGGCTCCGTTCGCACGACGATCTCGTCGGTGAAGATCCAGGCCGGACCGCCGGATCCCTTGTGCCAGGTGGGGCAGGTCTGCAGGCTCGTGGCGGTGACGCGCACGTAGCGCGCCGGCCGCGGTGCGAACACGACCTCGAAGGGCGCCACGACGGCGCCGCCGGTCTCGGGCGGCACGGTGTTGCGCACCGCTCCGGCCGGCTGGAAGGTGCGGCCGTCCGTCGACAGCTCCACGGTCAGCTCGGTGGGCATGAAGACCCACGAGAGGATGTCCTGCAGGAAGTCGGCCGCGACCCCGCTCACGGGCACAACGGCGCCGAGGTCGATGGTGGCGACCATGTCCGTCCCCTCGAACCCGAGCCAGTGGAAGCGGTAGTCGTCCCAGCCGCGCAGGCCGTCGGTGAGGGCCGCGGCCTCGCCGTCGTGGTACTTCGGGCTGGCCGGCGGGTCGAGCACGACGCGGTGCCCGAGCGCCCGGTGGGGCGTGGCGCTCGCGGTGAAGAAGCGGCGTGTGGCGGCACGGTAGGCTTCGGGCGGCGTGCCGTGCTCCCACAGGCGGGGAATGCCGGCGGCGAGGCAGCCGTCGACGAAGGTCGTGAGCATCTCTTCGTAGCCCGGCTTCAAGTGCAGGGAGCCGTCGGCGTGGCGGGTGAAGCAGCCGCCCCGCCCGTCGGCGGCCGCTTTCGCCTGCTCGAGGCGGGCGAAGAGCACCGGCAGGCGCGCGGTGCGGGTGCGGCGCCACGCCACGGGGTCGTCTCTCACCGCCGCCTCGGCCCGCTGCAGCAGGTCGTCGTAGGCCGCGACGCGCGCCGGGGCCAGATGCCCGTCGTCCGACGCCAGCGGGTAGCCGTAGATCGACAGCCCCTCGCCCGTGGCTGCCAGCGCGTCGTGCATGGTGTCGATGTACGTGCGCACGAAAGGCGCGGCGGCGCCGTAGTACCCGGCCAGGAAGTCGTCCATGAGCGCGTCCAGGTCGATGTCCGGATCCCACAACAGTTTGGCCAGCAGGTAGATGCGCAGCTCGGCGAACTCGCCGTGCATCAACGGCAGGCCCTGTTCGAACACGGCCGTGAGGCCGCTGGCGGCGAAGAACTGCAGGTTCGGCTGCAGCACGCGCAGGTTGGGGAAGGGGCTCACCAGGTTGCGGAACTGGATCACGTAGTCCCACAGGAAAATGTTCGAGGTGAGCTCGCCCCAGGCGCGCACGTCGCGCACGAAGCCGGCGCTGCCGGGGTGTTCGGCCAGGGGCCGGCTGCGGTCGCACTCGATGCTGCACAGCATGATGTTCACGTTGGGCCGGGGCGCGATGCCGCGCGGCGCGGTGCGCGAGTACTGGTAGGCCAGGGTCGAGATGGTCTTGTCGGGGAAGACGTCGGCCACGCGGTTGACGAAGGCCAGGATCGACCCGGCGTGGGACCCGGCCGCCTCGTCGAGGGCCCTGCAGGCATCGCACTCGCAGGGGCTGTAGGTGTCGTTCTGGGAGACCGACCAGAAGTCGGCCTCGGGCCGGGCGGCCATGCGCGCGCGCAGTTCTCTCACGACGAGGTCGAACACGTCCGGGTTGGTGAGGCAGAGTTGCCCGGTGGGCATGCGGTGGCCGTTGAGCAGGGAGAAGTACTCGGGGTGGTCGGCGAACCAGCGGTCGGGCGGCACCAGGTCGCCGAAGGTGTGCACGAAGAGCCCGAACCCGGCGTTCGTGTCGAGCTTGTGCCAGGCCAGGTAGGTCGGATCCTTCAGGTCCTGCATGCGGAAGGTGAAGCGGGGCACCTGCACGTCGTCGCCCGGGGGCAGCACCACGGTGGGGCGGCGGGGCGCCACGGGCGGGCCTGTGTCGTACTTGCGGCAGCCGAGGCGCGACTCGAGAAACGTGTACACCGCGTGCCGGATGCCGTCCGCTGTGGCGGCGGCGAGGGTCAGCGTGTCCGGGCGGGTGCGGATGCGGAAGCCGTCCGGGCCGAGCGCCGGGTCGTCGACGAGCGCCAGCACCAGGCGCGGCCCGCCGGCGGGGGCTTCGCGCAGCTCGGCCCCGGACACCAGCCGCACGTAACGGCGCAGGGTGTCGGCGGCCGCGCGGATCTCCGCGGGGGCGTCGTCCGGCAGCACCAGTCCGACGTCGCTGCGACCGTCACGGGCCAGCTCGAAGCCCTCGGCGGCGTGCGCGGACGGGGCCGCGAAAGCGGCGAACACGCCGACCGCGGTGAGCACGAATACCAGGTGGCGGGCGATCGGCATCGGCGATCCTCGGGCTGGGCGGGGCTGCCGGCCGGGCGCGGAGGGCGCCGGCCGCCGCGCGAGTATAGGGGGCGGTCCGGCCCCGCGTCCACGCCGGTCGGGAAGAGGGTGCCCGCGGCGCGGATTCCCTGCTAGCATGGGCGCGCCGACGAGACCCGACCCGCACCCCGCCCGAGGAGACCGACATGCCCCGCCCCGCCCCGGCGACCCTGCTCGTGTTCCTGCTCGCCCTGCTGGCCCTCGCACCCGCCGCCGCCGCGGAGGAGGACGCCTACGTCCCGGTCACCGACCCCCTCGTCCGCGACAAGCTCGAAGAGTGGCAGGACCTGAAGTTCGGCCTGCTCATGCACTGGGGCGCCTACAGCCAGTGGGGCATCGTCGAGTCGTGGTCGATCTGCCCGGAGGACTACGGCTGGTGCGAGCGCAAGCGCGGCAGCAACCCGCAGGACTACTTCACCTACAAGCGGGAGTACGAAGCCCTGCAGACGACCTTCGACCCGCGCGGCTTCCAGCCCGAGGACTGGGCGAAGGCCGCCGCCGGGGCGGGCATGCGCTACGTCGTCTTCACGACCAAGCACCACGACGGCTTCAGCATGTTCGACACCCGGGCTACCGACTACAAGATCACCTCCGAGAACTGTCCCTTCCACGACCACCCGCGCGCCGACGTCACCCGCGCCATCTTCGACGCCTTCCGGGCCGAGGGCCTGTGGGCGGGCGCCTACTTCTCGAAGCCCGACTGGCACGACGAAAACTACTGGCATCCCTACTTCCCGCCCCGCGACCGCAACGTGAACTACGACCCCGAGGTGTATCCCGAGCGCTGGGAGAAGTTCGTCCAGTTCACCCACAGCCAGATCATGGAGCTGATGACCAACTACGGCGACGTGGACATCCTCTGGCTCGACGGCGGCTGGGTGGCCAGGAAGGCGACCGAAGACATCCGCACGTGGTACGGCGGCTGGGTCGACGAGACGGTGTCCGGCTTCTTCAAGCGCAACATCGTCAACCAGGACATCCGCATGGACGAGCTCGTGGCCAGGGCCCGCGCCGCCCAGCCCGGCCTGATCGTCGTCGACCGCGCCGTGCCCGGCCCGCACCAGAACTACCTCACGCCCGAGAACCGCGTGCCCGAAGAGGCCCTGCCCTACCCCTGGGAGTCGTGCATCATCGCCGGCGGCAGCTGGTCGTGGGTGCCCGACGCCACCTACCTCACCACCCGCCAGACCGTGCACACCCTGGTCGACATCGTGGCCAAGGGCGGCAACCTGCTGCTGAACATCGCCCCGTCGCCCGAGGGTACGTGGGACGCCGGGGCCTACGAGTTGCTCGCGGGTGTGGGGGCCTGGATGGACGTGAACAGCGAGGCGATCTACGGGACGCGGGCGATCAGCCCCTACAAGACCGGGCGGGTGGGCCTGACGCAGGCGCGCGCGACCGGCGCGGTCTACGCGATCCACATGGCGGCCGAGGGCGAGACGGCCCCGCCGGCCGAGATCGTCGTGGGCGGTGTGGCGCCGGCCGACGGGGCCCGGGTGACGATGCTGGGCGTGGCGGGCGAGTTGGCCTGGGAGCGGCGGGGCGACGGGTTCGTCGTGAAGGTGCCCGCGGCCGTGCGGGCCGAGCCGCCGTGCAGCGATGCCTGGACCCTGCGGGTCTCGTCGATCAAGGAGAAGTGAGAACCGGTCGTGAATTCATTCTTCGAGACCGCCTTTTTCATCCTCATCGCCGCCTACGGCGCGGCCATGGTCTACGCCGGCGTGTCGCAGGTCGCGTACAATCGGCTCTCGCCGTGGCTCTTCCGCGGCGGGTTGCAGGTGTTCGAACGCCAGGTGGGGTCGCACGTGCTCGAGCGGGCCCACGCCGGCGGGCTCGACGCGGAGTTCGTCGCCGTCCGGGAACTCGCGGCCGACCGCGTCCTGATCCGGGCCACCGAGCGCTACAAGGGAGGCAGCCTCCGGTCGCCCTGCCCGGTTCTGGGCACCATCGCCTGGACGACGACCGGCGTCGTGGTCACGGGCCGCATCCCGGCCGCGCCCATCGTCGTGGCTCAACTGATGGTGCTCATCGTGCTGGTGGCGGTGGTCGGCGGGGCGCAGGGCGGCAGCATCACCGGGGGGCAGGCGGTGCTCTTCGTCGGGGGCCTGGCCGCCTTCCTCGGTTTCATCTTCGTCGTGAGTTATCTCATCGAGTCGCAGCGGTTCCGCGCGCTGATCGCTGACATCGAGGCAGGCGGGGTGCGCGCCGGGGGCTGATGCGGGGCGGTCAGATGTCGTCGACCGGCTCCCCTTCATCCAACCCCCTGAACTTCGGCGTCCCCGTCGTCCTGCAGATCTTCCGCGCCAGGATGTGGTAGATGTGCGTCTCCCAGTTCACGATCCCCGCGCGCATGTGCAGCTGCCTGAGGTAGGTCAGGAACTTCAGCCGCTCCTCGTCGCTGTAGCCGACAGCCTGCATGGCGTGGGCCAGGTGGGCGTACATGTTGTCGAGCTCGTGCTGGTTGGGCAGCCTGGTCGTGCGGTGGGGGTGGCTGACGCTCATCTCGGGGCGGCGCGACGCCTTCGCGGCGGCCGCGGCCTCATCGTCGCGGGCCCGCTGCAGCGCCTGCCGGATCTCCCACGAATACAGCATCACGGCCTGGGCCAGATTCAGCGACGGCTGCTCGGGCGCCGTGTCCACCGTCGAGAGGTAGCGGCAGATGTCGACCTCGTCGTTGGTCATGCCCGTGCGCTCGGTCCCGAACATGATGACGACCTTGCCTTCGCGGCTGTGGTCGGCGATGCGGTCGGCCAGATCGCCCGGCGTGAGCAGCGCCGCCTTGCGCAGCTTGCGCGAGCGGGCGGTGGTGCCGGTCACCACGAGGGCGTCGCCGACGGCGTCCATCAGGTCGTCCACCACCAGGGCGTTGTCGAGGATGTCCTCGGCCCCGTGGGCCAGGGCGCGGGCGCTGCGGCCCTTGGGGTTCAGGGGGTCGATCAGGCGCAGGTGCTTGAGCCCCATGGTCTTCATGGCGCGGCAGGCGGCCCCGATGTTCATGGGTTCGGTGGTGCGGCTCAGGACGACGATCACGTTGTCCGGATCGACGGGCGGGCGCGGCGCGGCGGCGTCGGTCACGGGTCGGTCCTCTCCAGCAGGGCCAGGCACTCGATGTGCGCCGTCTGGGGGAAGAAGTCCATCACCTTCAGCTTGCGCAGGGCGTAGCCCCCCTCGGCGAAGCCGGCCGTGTCCCGGGCCAGGGTGGCCGGATCGCAGCTCATGTACACCAGGTGCCGCGGCCGGCGCGCGAGCAGGGCCTTGACGCCGTTGCGGCCGAGGCCGGCGCGCGGCGGGTCGACCAGCACCGTGGCCGACGCCCAGGCCTCGGGCGCGGCCAGGTCGTCCCGGGCCAGGATGCGCGTGACCGGGCCCTCGTGCAGGGCAACGCGGCGGCCGGCCGCCTCGGCGCGGGCGAAGTTGTTGGCGGCGTCGCGGCAGGCGTTCCTGTCGACCTCGACGGCGATCACCTGCACGAAGCGGTCGGCCAGGGCGAGGGAGAAGAGGCCCACGCCGCAGAAGAGGTCGCAGAAGAGGTCGCCGGTCGCGACCTCGTCGAGCCAGGCGCGCACGGTGGCCACGGCGTCCTCGGTGGCGGCCAGGTTGCCCTGGAAGAAGCTCTGGGCGCCCACGCGGTACTTGTGGCCGGCCACCTCGTACACCAGGTGGTCGCGGCCCCACAGGGGCAGGTTGTTGTAGAGCAGGCCCACGCAGCCCGGCGCCGGCGGCTCGCCCGCGGGCAGTGCCGCCAGGATCTTCTTCATGATCTTCATGCGCGCCGGCTGCCCGAAGATCGACACCAGCCAGCCGCCCTGCCCGTCCAGGCGCACCACCACCTGCTCCACGGGGGGCAGGAAGCGCAGCCAGGGCAGGATGTCGCGGTTGAACGCCTCGGGCATGAGCAGGCACGCGTCCAGGGGCACCACGTCGTGGGTGCCGCGGCGCATCATGCCGTAGAAGCCGGCGGGCGAGGCGAAGAGCCGGATGCGGTTGCGGTAGCCGAGAGGCGCGTCGGGGGCGGGGCCCTCGACGAGGTCGGCCACGTCGAGCTTGCCCAGGCGGCTGAAGCAGTCGACCACGATGTCGCGCTTGCCGGCGGCCTGGTGGGTGTCGTCCAGGTGCTGCAGGTCGCAGCCGCCGCACTCGCCGTAGTGGGGGCAGGGCGCCTCGCGCCGGCCGGCGCCCGGCGTCACCAGCTCGGTGAGCGACGCGCGCAGGAAGCCCTTCTTGCGCTCGACGATCTCGACGCGCACGTCGTCGCCGGGGGCGGTCAGGGGCACGAAGACGGCCTGGCCCTCGTGGCGGGCCAGTCCGGTGCCGCCGGTGACGAGCTTCTCGATCCTGAGATCCAGGATCGGGGGAACCGTCGCGGCGTCGGGGGTTTCCCCGGCGGGATGATCTGGGCGCTTGTCATTCATGGTGCCGCTAAACTAGCATGGCACCCGGGCACTTCCAAACGGAGCTTTCGCCCGGGATCGCCACGGAGGGCCGGTTTGAACGTGCGCATCGCGATTTCCCTGCTGCTGGCCGCCCTGGCGGCGGCGGGCGGGTGCGCGCCCAAGCGGGTCGGGCCCACGGGGGTGGTCGATGCGCCTCCCGAGCCGGCCCGGACCCATTCCCGCCTCGAGACCGCGGCCGACACCGCCTCCGGGCCCGCCGACCCGGCGCCGCCCGTGGTCCTCCCCGCCGCCGATGACGGCGAGCCCCTGCCCGCCGACGTGCTGCCCGCCCCGGAGCCCCTGGCCCGGGCCGGCCTCGACGCCTTTCCGGCCAAGCGCACGCCCCCGGCGCCCGACGCCGCCCTCGGCCACCGGGCCGTCGACCTGGCGCGGGCCCAGCTCGGCAAGCCCTACCAGTGGGGCGCGGCCGGTCCGGACCGCTTCGACTGCAGCGGCCTGGTGCAGTACGTGTACGCCAACCTGGGCGTCTCCCTGCCGCGGGTCTCGAGCCAGCAGGCGGGCGAGGGGGTGCACGTCGACCGCAAGGACCTCGCGCCCGGCGATCTCGTCTTCTTCCGCCTCACCGGCAACCGCATCGACCACGTGGGCATCTACGTGGGCAAGGGCAAGTTCATCCACGCCCCGAACAAGCGCCGGCCGGTGCAGATGGACAGCCTGAACGACTCCTGGTGGCGCCGCAAATTTAAGGGCGGCAGACGCGTCGGCTGACGGCTATAGTGGTGCGCATGCCGCACGCCGCCCCACCATGCCGCATCCCGTCGCGGGCCCTTCGCCGAGGGCCCGTCGTGTTGGCGTGGCTGGTTCTGGCGGCGCTGGCGGGGGGCGCCGTGGCGCCCGCCCGCGCGGCCGCCACCGCTGCCGCTCCCGTCGACACCGTCCGCGCCACCCACTGGGGCCCGCTGCCCGCCCGCACCGATTCGACCAGCGCCGTCTTTCGCGAGCAGCCGCGGCCGGCCTGGGAGACGGCCGTGCTCGTGCCCTACTGGGTCGTGGGCATCCCGTTCCGCATCGTGTACGGCATCGGCGACTTCACCATCAAGAAGATGGACGCGTGGGGCCTCTTCGGACGGCCCGGCGACTATCCGGGCCTGAAGGGGCCTTTCGGCACCTACATCATGCCCAGCCTGAGCATCAACGACCTCGAGGGCACGGCCCTGGGCGTCGACGTGCGCCGACCCGACTTCCTCGGCGCCGGCAACATGCTCTTCCTGCGCGCCGACCGCTCCACGCGGCGGGCCGGGGCCTACGCCGGCGGCGCCCTCTTCCACCTGGGCGACACCTGGCAGCTCGAGACCGGCGGCGGCTTCGAGTCGGTGAACCAGGCCAAGTACTACGGCGTCGGGCCCTACTCGTCGGACGCCGACCTCAGCTACTACTACCGCAGCACGTCGTGGGGCGGCTTCGACCTGAACCGCGACGTCGGGGCGTCGGCGCGGCTGGGGGTGCGCACCTACTACTCGCGGGTCAACGTGCGCGAGCCGAGCTACAACACGGGCGAGTCGGTGGGCAACGTCCACGCGGGCGATCTGCCCTTCGGCTATCCGGGCCAGTCGAGCGGCTGGACCCTGCGCCTCGGCCTCGACCGCGACAACGCCGAACAGACGGGCCGGCCGCGCTACGGCGGCTACCAGTCGGGCGGGCTGTCGCTCTTCCAGGCCACCGACTCGTCCGAGGTGAGCTACCTCCTGTGGCACGGCAACATCGAGAAGTTCATCCGGCTGTGGCACACCGACCGCACCCTGGCCGTGCGCGTCTTCGGCAACCGCATCTCGAGCCTGGGCGAGGGGGCGATCCCGTTCTCGCGCCTGGTCACGTTCCAGCGGCCGGACGAGCTGCGCGGCTTCACCTCGCTGCGTTTCTACGGCCTGGGCTCCGTCGGCGTGAGCGTCGAGTACCGCTGGCCCGTGTGGGTGGCGCGCGGCCGCGACGACCTGGGCGTCGACGCGTACCTCTTCTCCGATTCGGGGCAGGTCTTCAACCACACGGCGGAGATCAGCCTCGACAACTGGGAATTCACCGGCGGCGTGGGCCTGCGCCTCGTCGACGCCGGACGGCACCTGGCGGCCCGTTTCGAGTTGGGCCTGAGCGACGAGGATCTCGTGGTCCGGCTGAAGTTCAGCCAGACCTTCCAGTACAACCCGAGGGGCTTCCTGCATGGCAAGAATCCGACGAAGATCCGCTGACGGGGCGCGCCCCGCGGGGGCGCCTCGGCGGATGAACAGGCGGTCGGCCGCGGGGCCGCTGCTGGCCGTGCTCGTCACGCTGGCCGCGGGTGTCGCGGCGGCGCGCGCCCCGTTGAGCGAGGATCCGGTCGTGTGGTACGCGGCCGACGACGCGCCCGTGCCCGTGCCGGAGTTCGCCGAGCCGGGCCTGATCCCCTACGCCGTGGACAGCTTCCTGGCCCGGCCCTTCAGCCGCTTCTGGAATCCGGGCCGCCTCTGCCGGCGCATCGGCACCGGCGACTCGGCCCGCGACGCCGGCGACATCAACGCGCTGGACGAGGTGGTCGACTCGGCCTGGTTCACCAACCGCATGGGCGTGCGCCACCTCGACCACGGCGAGCTGGTGGCGGGGCCGGCCTTCGGGCTGCCCACCGCCGACGGGCCCGATCGCAGCGCGCCCTGGATCATCGTCGGGGCCAAGACGGCCGGCGTGACGCCGGGCTTCCGCATCCGGGACGCGCGCGGCGACACCTGGCTGCTGAAGTTCGACCCGCCCAGCCATCCGGGCATGACCATTCGCGCCGGCGTGATCACGAACCTGCTCTTCCACGCCATCGGCTACCACACGCCCGTCGACAGGCTGGTCGACTTCGACCGCGCCGACCTGCGCGTGGGCGAGGGCGCGAGCATGAAGATGGGCCGCCTGGGCGACGTGCCGCTCACCGAGGCGAACCTCGACTCGATCCTCGTGGCCACCAACTCGGTCTTCGGCGGGCGCTACCAGGCCCTGGCGAGCCGCTATCTCGACGGCATCCCCGTCGGGCCCTTCGACGACCAGGACGTGCGCTCCGACGACCCCAACGACCTCGTGAAGCACGAGAACCGGCGCACGCTGCGGGCGCTGCAGGTCTTCGGCGCCTGGGTGAACCACTTCGACACCAAGATGCACAACTCCCTCGACATGTACGTGGGCGAGCCGGGCGCGGGCCACGTGGTGCACCACCTGATCGACTTCGCCTCGACCCTCGGCGCCTACGGCGACACGCCCGTGCGCCGCTTCGGCTACGAGGCCGGCATCGACGTCTTCCCGAGCCTGGGCCGGTTCGTCACCCTCGGTCTCGTCGAGGACACCTGGGTGGCGCTGGAACGACCGGAGGGCCTGGACGAGATCGGGCTCTTCGACGTGGCCACCTTCGAGCCCGACCGCTGGACACCCGACCTGCCCCACAGCGCCATGGCCAACCTGAACCGCCGCGACGGCTACTGGGCGGCGAAGGTCGTCTCGGCCTTCTCCGACCGCGACCTGCGCCTGCTCGTGGAGCAGGGCCGCTACGAGGATCCGGCCGCGGCCGAGTTCATGATCGCGACCCTGGCCGGGCGCCGCGACAAGATCGTCCGCTACTGGTTCGGGCACGTGCCGCCCCTGGACTTCTTCCGCAGCGAGGGCGGCGCCGTGGTGTGCAGCGACCTGGCCGTCGAGCGCGGGTACGCCGCGCCCGGACGGCGCTACCGCTGGCGCCTGGTCGCCGCCGACGCCGAACGTGCGGCCCGCGCGCCGGGCAGCTGGATCGTCACCGACGCGCCGCGCCTGCCGCTGGCCGGGGTCGTGCCGGCCCGGGACGACGCCTTCCCCTTCCTGGGCTGCGAGGTCCAGTACGACGCGGGGAGCGGCTGGAGCGGGTCGACGACCGCCTGGTTCGCCCGCGACGGGCGCTGCGTGGCGGTCGACCGATGACGGCGGCTGCGGCTGCGGGTCGCGACCGCCTGCTCGACCGCGCCCTGCGCCTGTTCGCCCCGGTGCGGGCCGGCGAGGGCGGCACCGTGCTGCTCATGGCCCTGAACATCTTCCTGCTCATGACGGCCTACTACGTCATCAAGCCGGTGCGCGAAGCGCTCATCCTGGCCGAGTGGGGGGCCGAGGCCAAGATCTACGCCTCGGCCGGTCAGGCCCTGCTCCTGCTCGGCATCGTGCCCCTCTACAGCCGGCTGGCCGGTCTGCTCACCGTGCGGCGCCTCATCACGGCGGTGCTCGTCTTCTTCGCCTGCTGCCTGGTGGGCTTCTACGGTCTGGCCCAGCTCCACGTGCGGCTGGGCATTCCGTTCTTCCTGTGGGTCGGCATCTTCAACATGATGGTGGTGGCCCAGTTCTGGTCGTTCGCGAACGACGTCTACACCCCCGAGCAGGGCAAGCGCCTCTTCGCCCTGGTGGGCTTCGGCATGTCGGCCGGGGCGGTGTCGGGCAGCTCCATCGCCGGCGCGCTCATCGAGCCGCTGGGCGTGTACCAGCTCATGCTGCTGTCGGCGGCGCTGCTCATGGCCAGCCTGGGCCTGACGCTGGTGGTGGCGGCGCGGCGCCAGCGCGGTGCCGGCCCGCGGGACGGTGCGACGGCCGGGCCGGACGGCGCCCCCGCCGCCGCGGATCGCCTCAGCGGCCGCAGCGGCTTCGCCCTGGTGCTGCGCAACCGCTACCTGCTGCTGATCGGGCTCATGCTCGTGCTGGCCAACCTGGTCAACACGACCGGCGAGTACGTGCTCGGTGCCCGGGTCACCGCCGATCGCCAGGCCGCCGTGCCCGCCGTCGTGCGCACCGCCGGCATGGACGATGCCGCCTGGGCGGCTGCCGAGCGCGACCGGGCCGCCACCGTGGGCCGGGCCATCGGGGGCTTCTACGCCGACTTCTTCTCGGTGGTGAACCTGGTGGGACTGCTCACCCAGCTCTTCCTGGTCTCGCGCCTGGTGGGCTGGCTCGGGGTGCGCCGGGCGCTGCTCGTGCTGCCGCTGATCGCGCTCGGAGGGTACGCCTGCATGGCGGCGGTGCCCCTGCTCGGCGTGGCCCGCTGGGCCAAGACGGCCGAGAACGCCACCGACTACTCCCTGCAGAACACCGTGCGGAACATGCTCTTCCTGCCGACCACGCGCGACGAGAAGTACCAGGCCAAGCAGGCCCTGGACACCTTCTTCGTGCGTCTGGGCGACGTCATGGCCGCCCTCGTGGTGCTGGGTGGGACCACGGCCCTGCATCTGGCGCCGTCGGGCTTCGCCCTGGCCAACGTGGGCCTGGCCGCCCTGTGGGTGCTGACCGCCCTGGCCATCGGGCGGCGCTTCCGGCAGCTGACCGCCTCCGCCTGACCTTCGCCCGCCTCCTGATCATGAAGATCCAACTGGCATATTTGTTGCCCATTTCTTCGGGCACTGAATAAGGATTTCCCTAAAGGAAGTCGCCGGAAACGCGATGAAACGCGGGGGAACGATGAGCATTCCCCGCGAGAACCGTTCCCGACCGGACCGCCGTCATCGCCTGATGGTGGCCAGATCCGGGCGGGAAGGGTACCGAACCCGGCCAGGACCCACGCGACAGGGGCGCAGCAGATGAGCGAATCGAGGATCGAGAAACTCGTGGCGGACGTGGCCAGCGCGCTGGTCTTCGCCGACTGGACGGATCCGGAAAGCTGGCAGGAACTCCCCGCCCAGTTCGAGGCCCTGGCCGAGGCCCTGGCGGCGGCCGATCGCACGGTGGAGGCCGGTCAGGCCGCCTCGGCCGCGGCGTGGGTGCGGGCCCTGGCCGCCGGCGACGGCGATCCGGACACGGTGCGGGTCCAGCTGACCCGCATCACCAACGCCCTGCAGGCGTGCGTCCACGGCGACTGCGGCCCCGACGACGCCGACTGGCCCGCAGAGGCGCCCGCGACGTCGGCCGCGCCCGCGGCGCCGGCCCCGACGAAGGCCCCGGCGAAGGCCCCGGCGAAGGCGGCAACCGCCCGCCCCGCGCCGGTCGAAGCCGACACCGGCCTGGTCGACGAGACCATCATGGCCGAGTTCCTCGCCCGCCAGGCCGATGTCATGGACGACATCGAGAAGGAGCTCCTGACCATCGACTCCGGCGTTTCGCAGGGCGACCGCGAGGGCATCAACCGCTTCTTCCACACCCTGAAGGGCGAATCGGCCCTGCTCGGCCTGAACGAGGTCTCCGAGCTGTGCCACGCCACCGAGGACATGATCCAGGCGCGCGATCTCGCGTCGTGCATCGACCAGCTGCTCGAGGTGAAGGACTGGTTCATCGCCACCTTCCGCCATCTGAGCGGCATGGGCCCCGAGCCCGGACCGGTGGCCGACATGATGGCCCTCGTCCGGCAGGTCGGCGCCGCCCCGGCGGCCGCCGCCGGCCCCGGACCGGCCCCGACC
>JAGRNP010000076.1 GCA_020440705.1 bacterium
CTCCAGCGATAATGATAAAGCGGTGCGCCGGTCGGCGCACCGCAACTCTTCACCAGGGAACAGGTCGCGAGTCCGGATGCCGCACACCCGGGCGCGACAAGCTCGCCCCTACCGGTACCACACCTTCACCACACCCCAGGTCATGCCCACCACCGCCACTGTCTCCTCGATGCACTCCGTGTGCGTCGCGTTCGACGTGAAGCCCGGCCCGCACGGCGTGCACTCGGCGCTGGCGATGGTCGGCGCGATGTAGCCGTCGGGGCAGGTCTCGCAGGCGATGGCGCCGGTGGTGTTCTGGAAGGTGCCCATCGGGCAGACCGAGCACGACTGGGCCCCCTCGATGTCGGAGTAGCTGCCGACCGGGCACGGGAAGCAGGGCTCTTCGCCGCCGGTCGGACCGAAGGATCCGGGCGGGCACAGCTGGGCGAGCACGGGGGAGGCGGCGAAGGCGACGACGACGAGACCGGCGAGAAGGATGCGGCGCATGGTGGGGACCTCAGGGTTGGGGGAATGGGGATCCGTCGGGGCGGATCGGGCCGTGAGTCTACACAGACCGGCCAGGCAGAAACAAGACAATTGCGCTCCGACACCAGAAGCCGAAGTGGGCCGCCCACCAACCGCGAACACCACGAAGCGCGCATCGCGATCCCTTCTTGGCCCGGTGACCGACACGACGTAGACTCCCCTCAGCGCGGTCCCTCGCCCACCCCGAACGACCCGCGCGCTCGCAGCCTGGGGGAGGCGGAATCCATGTTTCGTGTCACGATCCTCTGTTTGAGTTTCTTCCTGCTCGCATGCTCGACCATGGCGGCCACCGCGCCCGCGGCGAAAGACGGGGCCCCCGAGACACCGCCGGTCGTCGCCGTCGCCATCCACGCCGGCCCCACCTTTTCCCACACCGACATGTCGTTCCAGCTCGTCGGGCCGACCCACGAGATCAGCTCACTCGAGATCGAGCAGCAGATGGGCTGGCGGGTGCGGTGCGATGCCAATCTCGCGGTGAACCGCGGTGTCGCGCTGCAGGTCGGCTTCGGCTTCGCCCGGGACCGGTTCGTGATCCGCGAGGAGGGGTTCTATCCCGCTCCGGAAGGCGGCGCCGATCCGGTCTTCGCCAAACGGGCCACCAGGTTCTCCATGGCGCGGGTCGAGGTGCCGCTCAAACTGCGGCTCGATGTCCCGCGGTCGGGGAGCGGGTCCGGCCGGGCGGCCGACGACCTGCTCTACGTCACCATGGGGCCGCGCTTCGGCTTCAACCTGTTCGGCGAGGGCGGGTACGGTGATCCGCAACTCTCGGGCATGCCGAACATGAAGGACGCCGTCGCGCTGGAGATCGGGGCGGGGATCATGCTGGCCGGTCCGGGGCGGCACCGGCTGCTGCTGGTGATCGACTACGCCATCGACCTGATGGACCGGTTCCAGTCGGAGGTCCGGTCGACCGGCTACGACGATGCGCCGCAGAACACGTGGGACGATCTCCGGCTGCAGACGATCGCGGTGTCGGCGGGCCTGGCGTTCTAGCAGGCTATTGAAAAACTCATTCTGGTGCCCGGTGCGCCTTGCCGGGCCGGTTCTGTGTTGCCGTCCGCCCCGGGCCCCGGTATCGTGGACGCACCTCGTCCCGTATCGTGGCCATGTTGCCGAGTTGCCGTCCGCCGCCACCCGACCGGAGCCCCCATGACCGACGACCGGACCCTGCCCACGCCGCCGTCCGACGACGACGCCACCCTGCCCTCGGGCGGCCGGGCCATCCCGGACGACGACGCCACCCTGCCCTCCGGCGGCCCGACCCTGCCCGACGACGGCGCCACCCTGCCCGTCGACGCCACCGGCGCCGGCGCGCCCATCGGCGCGGACGCCCAGGTCGGCACCAACATCGGCCCCTACAAGCTCGTCGCCCGCCTGGGCGAGGGCGGCATGGGCGAGGTCTTCCTGGCCGAGCAGTTCCAGCCCATCCGGCGGCGCGTGGCGTTGAAGGTCATGAAGCCGGGCATGGACTCGCGCGCCGGCGTGGCGCGGTTCGAGGCCGAGCGGCAGGCGCTGGCGCTCATGGACCACCCCTGCATCGCGCGGGTGATCGACGCGGGGGCGACGTCGCGCGGGCGGCTCTTCTTCGTCATGGAGTACGTCGAAGGGGTGCGGATCACCAAGTACTGCGACATGCAGCGGCTCGACATCCGGCAGCGGCTCGAGCTCTTCATCGAGGTGTGCGGCGGGGTGCAGCACGCGCACCAGAAGGCCGTCATCCACCGCGACCTGAAGCCGTCGAACATCCTCGTGACCGAGGTCGACGGCAAGCCCGTGCCCAAGATCATCGACTTCGGCGTGGCGAAGGCCGTGGAACAGCCGCTCACCGAGAACGCCATGAACACGCTCATGGGCAACATCGTGGGCACGCCCGAGTACATGAGTCCCGAGCAGGCCGACGCGCGCAGCACCGACATCGACACGCGCACCGACGTGTACGCCCTCGGCGCCGTGCTCTACGAGCTGCTGTCGGGGCTGCAGCCGTTCTCCGGCGTCTCGCTGCGGCAGGCGGGAATCGAGGAGATCCAGCGCATCATCCGCGAGGTGGAGCCGCCGCGGCCGAGCACGCGGGTCTCGACCCTCGGCGGCGACGCCGAGACCGTGTCGGAGCTGCGGCACCGGGCGCCGCGGCAGCTCAGCCACGAGCTGCGGGGCGATCTCGACTGGATCACCATGAAGGCCCTGGCCAAGGAGCGCGACCGCCGCTACGACACGGCCAACGGTCTGGCCATGGACCTGCGCCGCTACCTGAACGACGAGCCGGTGAGCGCGTCGCCGCCCAGCCCCGCCTACCGGCTGCGCAAGCTGGTGCGGCGCAACCGGGCGGCCGTGGTGGCCCTCGGCGCCGTGATGGTGGTCTTCGCCCTGGCGGCGGTCGTCAGCACCTCGCTCTACCTGCGCGCCGAGCGCGAGTCGGCGCGGGCCCGCACCGAGAGCGCCAAGGCCACGCAGACCTCGGAGTTCCTCAAGGGGATGCTCGCGGGGGTGGGGCCGTCGGCGGCGCGCGGGCGCGACACGACCATGCTCCAGGAGATCCTGGCCGAGACCGACCAGCGCCTGGCCACCGATCTCGTGGACCAGCCCGAGGTGGAGGCCGAACTGCGCGAGGTGCTGGCCACGACGTCGGTCGACCTGGGCGACTACGAGGTGGCCCTGGCCCAGGCCCGCCGCGCCGAGGAGCTCAAGAACGGGGTCTTCGGCCACGACGACTACCGCACCGCCCAGGCCGTGACCCTGGTGGCCAAGGCGACCATGTTCCTGGGCGATTTCGTGCGGGCCGACTCGCTCTTCGCCTGGTCGGACGGCATGGTCAGCGCCCAGCTCGGGCCGAGCTCGACCGAGGCCCTCGAGATCCGCGCCGGGCGCATCGAGAACCTCTCCTTCGCCGGCGATCTGGAGCAGGCGGCGGCCCTGGCCGACGACGTCGTGTCCCGCAAGCGCGGCACCCCCGCCTGGGGCGACGACGCCACCGTGCTCACCCTCTACACCCTGGCCCAGATCCGCGCCGAGCAGCAGCGCTACGACGAGGCCGACAGCCTGCACAACATCGTCGTGCCCATCCTCGCGGAGAAGCTCGGTCCCGACCACATCAACGCCATGGCCGCCCGCGTGTCGCAGGGCCTCACCCTGACCTACGCCGGACGCTACGCCGAGGCCGAGAGCATCACCGTGGCGGCCCTGGCCGATCTGCGGCGCATCCTGGGCGACGAGCACCAGCAGACCCAGACGGCCATGAACAACCTCGCCATCACCTACGCGCGCACCGGGCAGGTGGAGAAGGCCGAGGCCCTGTACCGCGAATCGATCGAGATCGGGGCGCGCACCCTCGGGCCCACGCATCCGGAGCAGCTGGCGGGGATCGTGAACTTCGCCTCGTTCCTCATGCAGAACGATCGCCTCGAGGAGTCGATCGCCCAGGCGACGAAGGCCATCGCGGGCTTCCACGAGAGCACGGGCGACGACTTCATCGGCTGCGGCTACGCGCGGCGGACGCGGGGCACCTGCTACCGCCGCCTCGGGCGCGCCGACGAGTCGCGCGCCGACTTCGCCGAGAGCTACCGGGTCTTCGCGCTCATCTTCGGGCCCGATGACGACCGGGTGAAGAGCGCCGCGGAGCAGGTGGCCGAGATCTACGCCGAGCAGGGGAACGCAGCCGAGGCGGCGAAGTGGCGGGCGCGCATGTGAGTGGGGGCGACCCGCTTTTTGCCCAGAACTTTCTCAACAAAACCGATCTCATCTGGTATAGATGACGGGGGCCGGTCATCGCCCGACTGCTGCACCCCGCAGGCTCCGCGCCCGCACGACACCGACCGGCCCCCCTTTTTCTCGGTCGCCTCGCCGCCCCGCTCCCGCCCCACCGGACCTGCGCGCGTCCGGTCTGGACGGCGGCCCGCCCCTGTGGCATAGATGAACCGCTCGCCGCTCACCGGCCCGTTCCGGGCCCAACCGGGGGATGTCCGGATGCTTCGCACGCCCACCATGCTTCGCTGCCCCCTGGTCGCGGGCCTGCTGCTCGCGGCGTTCCTCGTTGCGGGTCCGCGCCCCGCCGCCGCGGGCGAAGTGCCGTGGCGCATCGCCGACTACCAGGTCACCATCGCGCCCGCCGCCGACGGGACCGTCTTCGTGAGCGAGCGCATCGTGGCCGATTTCGGCACCAACAAGCGGCACGGCATCTACCGCGCCATCCCCACGCGCTACGACGTGGCGGGGCACCTCTACCGCATCAAGGTGCGTCTGCAGGGAGTCGTCGACGCGAACGGCCGCGCGTACGAGGTGGACCAGAAGACCGGGGGACGCGACCACACGCTGCGCATCGGGTCGGCGTCGGTGATCGTCACCGGACGGAACGAGTACGTGCTCACCTACACGGTGCGGCACGCGGTTCTCTTCGATCGCGACGGCGCGGCCCTGCACTGGAACGCCATCGGGCACGAGTGGGGCGTGCCGACCGACCGCGCCGGCGTCCGCGTCGTGCCGCCGCCGGGCAGCGGGCCGGACGCCATGTTCGTCGACGCCTGGACCGGGTCCTTCGGCGCCCGCGGCCGCAGCTTCACGCGCCGCGACGAGGCCGACGGCGCCGTCGTCTTCGACGTGGGGGCGCTGCGGCCCCGCGAGGGCGTCACCGTGTCGGCGACCTTCGCCCCGGGGGTCATCGCGGCGCCGTCGGCGGGCGATCGGGCCGCCAAGGGCGTGCTCGACAACTTCGCCTACTTCATGTGGCCCCTGGTGGCGCTCGTCTGCTTCCTGGCCTGGTGGCGGCGGGGCCGCGACGCGGGCCGGCTCGGCTCGCCCGTGATCGAGTACGCCGCGCCCGACGGCCTCTCCCCCGCCGAGATCGGCGTCATCGCCGACGAGAAGGTCGACGCGCGCGACATCTCGGCCACCATCATCGACCTGGCCCGGCGCGGCTTCCTGCGCATCGAGCGGGCGCCGGCCGAGAAGGCGCGCGAGGACGACCGGATCACCTTCCACCGCGTCGGCAGCGCCGAGCCCGAGCGCGAGCACGAACAGCTCATGCTCGGGGCGCTGCTCGGGACGCACGACTCCCGCCGGCTCGACGAGCTCGAGGCCTTCCACGCCAACGTCGAGAGGATCGGCGACGCCGTGTACCGCAGCGTGGCCCGCCAGGGCTACTTCGCGGCCAATCCGGAGAGCGCGCGCAACGGGTTCCTCGCCGGGGGCGTCGTGCTGGTGCTGGGGTTGGCCGCCGTCGCGCTCGCGGCCCAGATCTACCTCTACGGGCGCGGGTTCGTGATCCCGGTGGGCGCCGCGACCGTGCTCTCGCTGCTGACGGTGTTCTTCACCAGCCGCACCATGCCGTGCCGCACGCCCAAGGGGCGGCGCCTGTGGCGGCGCGTGCGCGGCCTGGAAGAGGTGATCCGCAAGGCCGAGCTGCCCATGATCGAGATGGCCGACCGCGCCGACATCTTCGAGCGCCTGCTGCCCTGCGCCATCGCCCTCGGCCTCAGCAGGCGCTGGGCCGACGCCTTCGCCGACCTGGCCGCCGTGCCGCCCGCCTGGTACACCGACACCGCCGGCGGCTCGGGCCACACCACGTTCGCCACGCGCCTGACGACCCACCTCGACCAGTGGGAGCACTCCCTGTACCAGCCGCCGCGCACGTCGGGCGGCGGCGGCGGCGGTGGCGGCTGGTCGAGCGGCGGATTCTCGGGGGGCGGGTCGTCGGGCGGGGGGTTCGGCGGCGGCGGTGGAGGGTCGTGGTAGGAGCAGCGCCGGGAAGATAGCCCCGGTCCCACGCGGACCGGGGCTTCTCGTTTCCCTGCTAGCGGAACAGCGCCTTCACCGAGCCCCAGCTCATGTCTTCGACGGCCTTGCCCGCCGCGAAGCCGCCCGTCAGATCCTGGATCCCGATCAGCTCGAAGTAGGGGCGCGTGACGCCGTCGACCGTCGAGTCGCGGCCGGCCACGTACATCTTCACCTGGCCGTCGACGCGCAGGGTCGAAGCGCTGCCGCGGCTGAACAGCATCCGCGTTTCGAACAGGGCGAAGCGCGCATTCGGGATCGGGTCGGACGCCGGCGAGGTGGCCCATTCGCCGAGGCGGCTGAACAGGAGGAGGTCGATGGCGGCGAGGCCCGGCACGAGCTCGTCCTGGCTGTTGACGATGGCGTTGCCGCTGAACATCTTCTGCGCGATGTCGAGCTCCTCGGGCACGTCGAGCGTCGGTCCGACGTTGGGAAACTCCTCCTGCGTCGACGTCTGCAGGAGCATCACGTAGTCGGGGTGCAGCAGCGCGCCGTAGTGCTCCAGATCCATGCCCGTGTACGCATTGCGGAAGTTCTCGACCAGGCGGTCCTCGCTGTCGGGGAAGGCGAAGCGCTCGACGTAGACGCCGGTGACGACGCTGGTGTCATCGGGGGCGTTCGTGAAGTACGTGATGTCGGGCGACGGCGTGGTCCACCCGTCGACGTCGCCCCAGCGGACGCGGCAGGACCCGATGGCCACGTCGGTCAGGGTCGAGTCGCCGGCGCCGGCCCAGGACATGCCGAGGATGTGCTCGAGCACCCACGGCGCGCCGGCGGGCGGCCCGACCGTCTCGATGCGAACGGGCCCGGTGACGACATCGAAGACCCCGCGGATGGTGTCCGCCGCGCCGGCCGCGATGGTGACGTCCAACGTATCGGGGCCCGTGTTCGTGAAGTAGGGGGACTGCCGCCAGATGAACCGGTACTCGCCGGGGGCGATGTCCGTGAAGGTGTACGGGCCGCGTGCGCCGAAGTAGAAGCCGTCGCTGCGCGTCATGGTCCAGTCGACGCCGAGGCTGTCCGGCTCGGTGGCGATGACCAGGGTCGCCTCGCCGCACGGATCGATGCACGTGGCGCACTCCTCCTTGGTGCAGCCGGCGGCGAGGACGAGAGCGGTCAGGGCGAGGAGCCGGATGATCGTCGGAACTCGGGTCATGGTGGTTTTCCCCCTCGGATTCGGTGTCGTGGAACTCTACCTGTAGATGGCCTTGAGCGCGCCCCAGGCGGTGTCTTCGTCGGCCAGGGCGGCCTGGACCTCGATCTCGTACTGGGCGATCGGCGTGTCGCCGCCGAGGGGCGGCGCGTCGAGCCGCTGCGTGATGGTCAGGGTCGACGGGCCGACCTCGAAGAACGAAACCTCGACCGTGTACTCGTAGATGTTGCCCGGCCCGCCGCACGGGTCGGCCCAGCCGTTGGTCTTGCGGACGAGCAGGATGACCTCGGCCGCGTTGCCGGCGGACAGGACGCTGTAGCCTTCGCTCACGTAGCAGTCGCCGCTCTCCATCCAGCCCCGGATCTGCAGCTCGATGGGGACCCCGATCTGGGCGACCGCCGGCACCTCGTTCAGGACCTCCCAGCCGAACGACGGCGCGGCGCCGCACAGCAGCAGCAGCAGGATCGGAGGAAGAGTGGATCTCTTCATTGTGGTTCCCCCTTTGGGCCGCTCCGGGGCGGCTTCGTCATCTAGTAGAAGAGCGCCTTGATGGAGCCGAAGTTGGTTACCTCGACGCCCTTGAATCCCGTCTGGTCCTGGATGCCGACCAGTTCGTGATACGGCATCGAGGTGCCGCAGATGACCGTATCCCGGCTCGTGACATAGAACCTGAGCAGGCCGTCGACGCGCAGGGTCGAATCGGATCCCCGGTCGAAGAGGAAGCGGACCTCGAACGAGGCCGCGAGGACGCCTTCGATGAGGTCGCCGGGCAGCGTCGTCGTCCACGCCCCCCGCTGCTCGAACAGTTCGAAGTTGATGCTGCTGATGCCCGGCACCAGCTGGCCGGAACTGTTGGTGACCGCGTGGCCGCTGAACATCTTGGCCGCGATGTCCGTCTCCTCGGCCAGGTCGAGGGAGGTGCCGACGTCCGGGAACTCCTGGGTCGTCTCCGCCTGGAGGAACATCTCGAAATCGGGGTGGAGCAGACGGAGGTAGTCGTCGAAGTCCATCATCTCGTAGACGGACCGGTAGTTCTCCATGAGTTGGGTCGCCGATGCCGGGTGCGGCAGGACGGGCGAGTTGTTCACGCAGGGGTCGTCTGGCGGCGTGACGGGATCGTCCTCGCCGCAGCCGGCGACGAAGCCGGCCAGGAGCAGGGTGACGAACAGACAGGGGCGCGCGCGATCGCGCAGGCTGGGCAGAATCATGGGTCGGCGTCTTTCCGGGTCCGGATACGCATGTCATTCAGGGGTTGGAATGAATTAATGATATCAGATCGGGCCCGCCGTGCCAAGGGGGGGGCGACCATTTCGTCCTCGCCGCCCTGCAGCCCCCCGGACATCGCCGGCATCTGCCTAGTCACATCCGCAATCGGTCGCGTCGCGGTCAGTGGTGCGGACCAGGTCGACTCTGTCCGACCCCGTCCCCGCGGCGTCGGTTCGGCGCGAACTGAGGGAATCGCCATCCTGGCTCAGAACCAACAACGATTCCCTCACGAGTCCACTGTGATACTCCTCCGTCAAGAGGAGACCTCCGGATACCTGCCCGCATGAAAAGGTGTAGTAGCCGGACCCGTTGCGGTCTTCGGTACAGCACTGTCCGTCGCTCTTGAAATGCCAATAGTTGATTCCCGCCGGCCAAGGAACCGTATTGTCGTTGTCCGTGTAGCTGATCACCATCCAGGAACCGGCGAGTCGGGCGATCTCCTGCTGCCCATCTGGCGCCGCACCGTCATCGCTGCAGGCGCCGACACCGAACAAGGCAACCAACGCCGACAAGAGCAGAAGTCTGCCGCCCATTTCCGTCCCCCTTCAGGATGCGGACCCTTCACCTCGCTATCGAGGTTCGCCTATATCCGGTACTCGACGGGGTCCACGCAGGACCCGCGCGCCTGGTCGCCATTCGGGCAGGACCTGCCGGGCCCCCCCACTCCCGCCCCGCCTAACCTTCCCAGTACAGGCACAGCACCGAACCCACCGGCACGTCCTCGGCGGCTTTGGTCGACGACGTCAGGTCGGTGATCGCCCTGATGCGCCAGTCCTGCACGACCCCGGCGCCGGGATCGACGACGACCCGCAGCATGCCCCGTGAGCGCAGGACCGAGCTCTGCCAGCGCACCCAGATGAAGTCGACCTGGAAGAGCGCCGACTGCATGCCGGCCCATTCCTGGCCCGGCGGGATCGGCGTCCAGGCGCCCTGCTGGGTGAACATGGGCACGTCGATGGTGTCCATGCCGGGCAGGAGCAGGCCGGCGGCGTTGGTGAGCATGCCCTGGTGCAGCATCGAGGCCGTTACCTCGAGCACCAGGGCGCGGCTGAGCCGGCTGCCGAAGTCCGGGAACTGGTCGCTGGTCTCGGCGGTCAGAACGAACACGAAGTCGTCGGCCAGGACGTCGTTCAGCAGCCCGGGGGTTGTGTCGGCGAAGGCGGAAAGGAACGTGGTCATCAGCTCGGCCGTCGTGGCGAAAGTGGGGGCCGTGGAGCCGCCCCCGCCGCCGGGGGCGGTCGGGCCGTCGTCGCTGCTGCAGCCGGGGAGGGGGGCGGCGAGCAGGAGGAGCAGCAGGGTTGGGGCCCATGGGGGGAGGTGTGTGCGGATGGTTCGAATCAAGTTGGTTCCCTTTGGTTGTGTCTCGGAGAATGTGTATGGCTCACTCATTGCTGTCAACCAAACATGAGATCCACAAACCCCAGTTCCGAAAAGTGGGCTCCTCCCTTCTGCCCCAACGCCGATTGCGCGTTTCACGGTCATCGAGACCCGGCCTGGGCTTTCGTCCGGACCGGATACTACAGGCGACAAACCGATGAACGACGTATCCAGCGGTTTCGCTGCAGCGCTTGTCAGCGCAGTTTCAGCACCCAGACGTTCTCCATCGACTACTGGCAGAAGATCCCCGGACTGGAGGAAAGGATCCTCACCAAGACCGTCGGCTGCATGGCCAACCGCCAGATCGCCCGCGACCTCGGCGTCCACGTCGAAACCATCACCCGCCGGATCGGCCGCCTCGCCAGACACTGCCTGCTGTTCCATTGCCGCCAGTTGCGGGGAACCCCGCCCCCGGCCGAGCTCGTCATCGACGGCTTCGAGTCGTTCGAATGGAGCCAGTACTTCCCCATCCATCACCACGTCGCCGTCGGCAAGGACACCGACTTTTTCTACTACTTCACCGAAAGCCCCCTGCGCCGGAAAGGGCGGATGAATGCGGTCCAGAAGGCGCGCCGATCACTCCTGGAACGGCGACTCGGCCGGCCCGACCCCAAGGCCATCGAAAAGGACATGCGGGAGGTCCTGCAGGTCGTGCTGGGGGGCAGGGGCATGGCACGGGTCTACAGCGACGATCATCCGGCCTATCGTCGCTCGATCGACCGGCTATCGGTGAAGATCGACCACCGGGTCACACCGGGATCGGCCCACCGGGACCGACGCAACAGCTTGTGGGAAGTGAACCTGCTGGACCTGTTGATCCGGCACTCGAGTGCCAACCACAAGCGGGAAACGATCGCATGGTCGAAGCGCCGCCAAGGCAGTGCCGAGCGGCTCCTGATCCTGCTGGTCTGGCGGAACTACATGAAAAGACGGCGGGAGAAGGTAGGCCATTCGCCGACACCGGCGATGGCAGTCGGGATCGCCGAAGAACCTCTGACGCCACGGAAACTGCTCTCTTGCCGGCTGTTCCGGAAAGCCACGGACGTGCCGAATCGGTGGGCGGAGTACTACGACCGCGCCGTCAGGACTGCGCCCCTGGGGCGGCAGAGACGACACGATCTGGGATACGCATACTGATGGTGGCAGTAGACGAGTGGCGAGGATGGCTTCTTCCCCCGGGGCTATAGACATTCTTCGAGACACAACCGATTTCTTTGGCATGACGGCGCCGCGATGCTAGAATTGCCCCAAACCACCGAAAGCAGCCAAACACCAAAATGACCCAACGCACCCTCATCCCCGCCATCCTCCTCCTCGCCGCCACCCTGGGCGGCTGTTCGTCCGACGACCCCGTCGCGCCCGGAAGCGACCCCGTCACCTGGAGTTGGGTGAATCCGCCCCTCGGCGACGGCGCCGAGCTGCGCGACGTGTGGGCCGAAAGCCCCGACCGGGCCGTGGCCGTCGGGCGCGGGGGGCTGGTGCTGCTGTACGAGAACGGCGTGTGCCGCGAGGTGCCGTCGGGCGTGACCGACGATCTCGAGGCGATCACCGCCGCCGGCCCCGGCCGCTATCTCGTCACGGGCCGCGACGGTGTCACCCTGTGGGGCTCGGGTGCGACCTGGGAGCCGGGCGCGCGCCTCGCCGCGGACACCCACCTGACCAGCCTGTGGGCCGCCGGTCCGGACAGCATCTATGCCGCGGGCTACCACGTCTCGTCCGCCAAGCGTTCCGATCGGCGTCCGATCCCCACGCCCATCGCCGCCCTCTGGAGCGGGGCCGGATGGACCCCGCTGGAGGCGCCGCATCCGCTGGGCTCCTTCAACGCCGTGACCGGCACCGCCGCCGGCGTCCATTTCGCCTACGGCACGAGCGCGAGCTATCTCTACGCGGACGGCGGGTGGTCCGACTACTCCATGGGCCTGAACGACGACGGTTTCAGCACCGGCGTGTACGGCATGTGGGCCCGCGCCGACGGCCACGTCTTCGCCGTGGGCAACGGCGGGCAGGTGCGGCACTTCGACGGCGCCGACTGGTCGTCGGTCAACCTCGACCAGACCACGACCCTGCAGGACGTGTGGTCGCCCGCGGCCGACGTGATCTGGGTGGTCGGCAAGTACGGGCGCGGCCTGGCGGCGCGCTTCGACGGGTCTTCGTGGGAGCGGGAGAACGGCGTGGCCACGGCGCAGCTCTCCGCCCTGGACGGCACCGACGGCGAGGTGCTCTTCGCCGTGGGTCCCCATGGGCTCTTCCTGCGGCGGGACGCTGCCGGCTGGCGCACGGTCAACGGCGTGGCGGGCAACGATCTGGTGACGATCTGGAGCGACGGCACCACGGTCTGGTGCGGCGGGCCGGACGGCCTGTTCCGCGCCGCCGGCCACGGGGCCTTCGTGGCCGTCGACTGCGGGCTGGACGGTGTGAACGCCGTGTGGGGAGCCGGTCCCGCCGAGGTGTACGCCGCCGGCGTCGCCACGCAGGCGGCGCCCACGGGGGTCGTGCGCTTCGACGGCGCGGCCTGGCACAGCGAGGCCCTGCCGGCGCCCAATCTCGCCTTCGCCAACGCGGTGGGCGGCCTGGCCGGCGGGCCCGTGTACGCCGCCCTGGGCAATCGCATCTGCCGCCGCACCGACGGGTCCTGGGCCGAGGTCTTCGCGCCGGACGTCACCATCTGGTGGGAGCAGCTGCTGGTCTTCCCGGACGGTCGGGCCATCGCCCGGGGCAGCCGCCGCTGGCTCGCCGTCTGCGACGGCACGGATTGGTCCCTGGTCGAGTCGGGTTCGCCCGACGCCCTGACCGCCATGTGGGCCGCCGATGCGGACCACGTCTGGGTGGGCACGTCCGAGGGCGTCGTGCTGAGCAACGGGTCCGGCTCGTGGACCACCGACGCCCAGCTCTCCACCCGGGGCATCGACGCCCTCTGGGGCCGGGACGCCGCCGACGTGACCGCCGTCAGCGGCGTGCGGGTGATGCACTTCGACGGCGCCGAGTGGGCCGAGTCGGACCGCCGCCCCCCCGTGACCGTCTACGCCGGGCTGCCCCGCGCCGACGGCACCGTGCTCGTCGTCGGCTCCGGCGGGGCCATCCTGACGGGGCCGGCGCCCCGCTGACCCGTTCTCTCCCTTCGTCTTGACTCCGCAGGTTCGGTTCGGCTCGCTCCGGCGGCCGGTTTTGTGCTATTGTGAACCGAAATCATCCGCTTTATTGCGACACCATTCTGTGGACTCGGGGGGAACTGACCATGTGGAAAAAGTTGCAGCGCCTGCCGCGCGGCCCGATCGTCGCCCACCTGCTCGGAGCGACCCTGCTGATGCTCGCCGCGGGCGGGGCGCTCGCCCAGACCATCGACTACCAGATCATCTACACCGACGTGGGTGCGGGCCTGCAGTCGAACCTGTGCCGGGCGCGGCTGAGCACGGGGGCCCACGGGGGCGTCACGGTGCGCATCGCGTCGTCCGACACGAACCTCGTGCGGGTGACGGACGACGCCAACCTGGCCGGCGGCGAGTACGCCGACATCTTCGTGCCCAACGGCGGCCTGAACGCCGACTTCTACCTGCAGGCCATCGAGGACACCACCGGCGCCGTCGACCTGACGGCCAGCGCGCCGGGCTTCGCCGACGAGATCCTGGCCATCTCGGTGGTGACGCCGGCCCTGCGCAAGCTCGGCCTGCCGAGCCAGCTGAGCCCCTTCGATCCGGTCGATCCCTTCCACCTGCAGGTGGGCGTGGCCAACCCGCTCCAGACGTCCATCTCCTACCCGCAGAAGGTGCGCGTGGGCGGACCCGGCCTGACGACGCTCGTCTCGGTGACCGACCCGCTCGTGGCCGAGCTCGTGACCAGCGGCGAGACCGGCAGTGTCATCGCGCTGCCCATCGCGCCCGGTTCCGACAGTTCGCCCACGACCGTCGCGGGCGGCGGCATCGGTCTCGACGCCCTCGCCGCCGGCAGCGTGGGCATCATCGCCACGGCGCCCAACTTCATCACCATCGCGCCGGACACCCAGTTCGTCACCGTGCCGGCGCCGAGCACCACCTTCATCTCCCTGCCCTACGAGGTGGGCGCGGGCCTGCAGCTCGAGGGGCGCTACGTGCAGCTGAGCGGCAGCCAGCACGGCGGCGTCACGGTGCACTTCGAGGTCTCGGACTCGACGCGGGTGCTGCTCGCCCCCGACGCCAACTCGCCCGGTGCCGGCACCCTCGACGTGTTCGTGGCCAACGGCTTCGTGAACGCGTCGTTCGTGATGCAGGGCCTCGAGGGCGTGCTCGGTTCGGTGATCCTCAGCGTGTCGGTGCCCGGCTTCGCGCCCCAGGTGACGACCGTCGAGGTCAAGACGCCCGCCGTGCGCCTCAACGGCCTCAACACCTCCATCGACACCCTCGATCCGCCCGACAACTTCACCGTCGCGGTGGGCCTGCCCAACGGCACGGCCACGGGCCTGTCGGTCTTCCAGCCGGTGCGGGTGGGCGGTCCGGGCGTGACGGCGACCGTCGCGGTGAGCGACGGCGCCGTGGGGCAGATCCTCTCGTCGTCGACCAGCGGCGACACCCTGACCGTGTCCATTCCGGAGGGCGAATCGTCTTCGCCCTCGACGCCGGCGGGCGGCGGCGTGGCCTTCGACGGCGTGGGCGTCGGCGCCACCGACGTGACCGCCTCGATCCCGGGCTTCGCGCCCGTCGACCCGGCCACGGCCACGGTGCTGGTGACCCAGCCGTCGCTGAACGTCGTCTCGGTGCAGGGCACCGTCGGCGCGGGGCTGCAGACGGCGGCGAACCAGGTGAACCTCGGCGCAAGCCAGCACGGGGGCGTGGTGGTGCGGGTCGAGTCGCTCGATCCGGGCCTGGTGCTCGTGTCCGGTCATCCCGATTCGCTCGGGACGCCCTTCGTCGACCTGCCGCTGAACAACGGCGTCACGGTCGTGAACTTCTACAGCCACGCCCTCGAAGGGTTGACCGGTGCGGCGACCATCGCCGTCACCAGTCCGCTCTTCCTGCCGGACACCATCATGACCACGGTCGTCGAGCCGGCGGTCCGGCTCGTCGGGCTCGGGACGACCATCGACACCCTCGATCCCCCCGACCCGGTCTACGCCATCGTCGGCTTCCCTTCGGGCGGCTTCAATTCGGTCGTGGGCCAGGAGGTGCGGCAGGGTTCGGCGGGTGTTCCGGTCACCTTCACCGTCGCCGATCCGGTCGTCGGGACCATGGTCGCGCCGGGTGACACCGCCGCGGCGGTCACGCTGGTCATCCCGCCCGGCGCGTCGAACACGCCCACCAACACGACGGCCGGCGGCGCAGCCTTCGACGGTGTGGGCGTCGGGTCGACCGCGGTGACGGTGTCCATTCCGGGCGGCGTGCCGGTGAACCTGTCGACGGCCACGATCACCGTCAGCGCGCCGACCATCTCGTTCACCGGTGTCGCGCGTGTCGGCGGCGGGCTGCAGGCGCAGGTCAACGCGCAGCTCAGCGCGTCGGGCCACGGCGGCACGCTCGTGACGCTCACCTCCAGCGATCCGGCCTCGCTGCTGCTCGCGCCCGACGCGAGCACGGTCGGGCAGGCCTCGATCGACGTCTTCGTCGCCGCCGGCCTGACCTCCGTGACCTATTTCCTGCAGGGGGTGGACGGGCAGGTGGCGTCGGCCGACGTGCTGGTCTCGGCGCCCCAGTTCACGTCCAACCAGCGGACGGTGACAGTCGAGCAACCCGCGGTGGCGATCGTTTCGCTCCTGGGCAACATCGACGTGGCCGATACGCCCGACAACTTCTACGCGCGCGTGGGGCTGCCCACCACGGACAACTCGTCGGTGAACGGGTCGTACATCCAGGCGCGCCGGGCCGGCCAGCCGCCCCTGGTCGTCACCTTCGCCAGCAGCGCCCCGGCGGTGGCCATCGTCACCACCCAGACCACGTCGGGCGGCAGCCTCGACCTGGGCATTCCCGCGGGCCAGTCGACCACGCCCACCACCTTCGCCACGGGCGGCGTGGCCCTCGACGGCCTCACGCCGGGCCCGACCATCGTCACCGCTTCGGTGCCGGGCTTCATCCAGACCGGCGCCGCCCAGGTGGCCGTCGACGTCACCAACCAGAACATCTTCCTCAACGGGCTCGCGGGGCGGGTCGGCGCGGGCCTGCAGTCGCAGGCCGTGGCCGCCGAGTTGGGCGAATCGGGCCACGGGGGCGTCACCCTGACCGTCGCCGTGTCGGACACGAGCCTGGCCCTGGTCTCCACCAACGCCCTGACGCTGGGCGGCGGGTCGGTCCAGATCAGCGTGCCCAACGGCCAGACCGAGGGGCTCTTCTACCTGCAGGCCCGGGAGGGCACCGAAGGCCAGCAGGTGACCGTCACCGCGTCGGCGCCGGGCTTCAGCTCGGCCCTGCAGGTGGTCGACCTCGTCCAGGCCGCCACGGCCATCACCCAGCTCGCCGACTCGATGGACGTCAACGTCGACGACGACGAGTTCGTGCTCCAGATCGGCGCGCTCACCGCCGACGGCACCGGCCTCGTGGAGGCGCAGGCCGTGCGCGGCGGCGTGGCGCCGCGGGCGGTGACGGTGCGGTCGGACAACCCGGCCGTGGGGCGCCTCGCCAACCTGGGCGGCGAAGCCGACAGCCTGACCGTGCTCTTCGCGCCGGGCGTGCGCCAGACGCCGCCGACGGTGGCGGGCGGTGGCCTGGCCTTCGCTCCGGTCGGGACGGGTGTCACCGTGGTCTCGGCCTCGGGGCCGGGCATCGTCGCCTCGGGCGCCGGCGTGCTCTCGATCGAGCTGACCGGCGAGATCGTGGGCGTCGGCGACGTGGTGCCGGCGCGGACGGCGCTGGGGGGCAACTACCCCAACCCGTTCAACCCGCGCACGACCATCGTCTTCGAACTGGCGCGGCCGGGCGCCGTCGAGCTGCGGGTGTACGACGTGTCCGGACGCCTCGTGCGCACCTTGCAGGCGGGCGAACGCTTCACCGCCGGGCGCCACGAGGTGGTGTGGAACGGCCGCGACGAGCGGGGCGCCGCCACCGCCGCCGGCGTGTACTTCGTGCGCATGCGGAGCGGCGACTTCACGGCCGTCGAGCGCATGACCCTCGTCAAGTAGGGTGTGGGGGGCCGTCCCGGTGGCGGCCCCCCGCCTTCCGGTCGAAAATTGGTTGCCGGAGGTCCGATTTCGTTTAGGCTGTGGGCAGGTCGGCCGGTTCGCGGCCGCCGTCACTTCTCGCCCGCACGAGGTGAACCCATGGCCGATCCCAAGATCGCCGCGCGCCGCCCCGCCGTCCTCGAAGTCGGCGCCGGCACCCACGCCTACTGCACCTGCGGCGAGTCCGCCCGCCAGCCCTTCTGCGACGGCTCCCACGCCGGCGGGGAATTCCGCCCCCAGATGTTCGAGATGGCCGACGCCCGCACCGTCGCGCTTTGCCAGTGCAAGCGCACGGGCAACGCCCCGTTCTGCGACGGGTCCCACGCCGGGCTGTCGGACGATTGATCGCCTTGTCCCGCAACGTCTTGCTGATTCCCGTGGCGGGTTTCTGCCTGCTGGCGGGCTGCGGCGACGGGGGCGCCGAGGGGGGCGCCGATCGCCAGGCGGCGGCGTCCGATCCGGCTGCCGAGGCCGCGGCCCTCGACCAGGGGCCCCGCGCCGGCGCGGTGCTGAAGGTCGATCCGGCCCGGGCCGAGCGGGGGGCCGCGCTGTTCGACGCCCGCAGCTGCACCGACTGCCACACCCTGGGCGAGGCCGACCTCGCGCCTAACCTGTTGTCCGTCTTCGACAAACGGACGCTGCCGTGGCTCCGGCGGCAGATCCGCGACCCCGAGTGGATGGCCGCCCACGACTCCGTCACGCAGGCGTTGGTCGAGGAATTCGGCCTCGAAATGGTGGATATGGGTGTCACCGCGGAAGAGGCCGAGGACATCCTGCACCACCTCAAACGGGCCGCCGACGCGGCCGCCCCCTGACCTCGCCCGCGCTCCCACCTTGCACTTTGATCAGATCCGGCCTATTTTTTGCCCATCAAACGAAGAGACACGCGCGGCCCGGTGGAAGGGCCGCCAGAAAAGCGGCCGCGATTCATGACTGCATGCCTTCCAGGCACCACGCCTGCGTCCTTTCCGGGACCGGTCCGTGTTCGCCCGGATCCGCCTGCGGGCTGATCCGGATACCCGAACACAGGACAGAACACGTATGAAGACTTTCCAGGACCTGGGGCTGAGCAGCCCCATCCTCCGGGCCCTCGACGACTGCGGTTACGAGGAGCCGACCCCCATCCAGCAGAAGGCCATCCCCATCGTCATGGGGCACCACGACCTGATCGCCACCGCCCAGACGGGCACCGGCAAGACGGCCGCCTTCATGCTGCCCATCATCGACGACATCGCCCAGCGGCCCAGCGGCAAGGGCGACGATCCCCTCTGCCTCGTGCTGACGCCGACCCGCGAGCTGGCCCAGCAGATCGAGGAGAACACCCGCGACTACGGCAAGTACGTCGACACCCGCACGGTGGTCGTCGTGGGCGGCGTGTCGTCCCAGCCGCAGGTCGATCGCATCCGCAAGGGCGTCGACGTGATCATCGCCACGCCCGGCCGGCTGATCGACCTGATGAAGCAGGGCGCCGTGACCCTCGGCGACGTCGACTTCCTGGTGCTCGACGAGGCCGACCGCATGCTCGACATGGGGTTCGTGCACGACGTGCACTGGATCTGCGACCACGTGCCGCGGCCGCGGCAGACGCTGCTCTTCTCGGCCACCATGTCCGGCCCGGTGAAGAGCCTGGCCTCGATGCTGCAGACCAACGCCCAGAGCGTGTCGGTGGCGCCGCCGGCCACGGTGGCCGACAACATCGAGCAGCGCGTGGCCTTCGTGCGCAAGGGCAACAAGCGCGAGCTGCTGCTCGACCTGATCGCCGACGAGGACTCCGACCGCGTGCTCGTCTTCACGGGCACCAAGCAGTCGGCCGCCGCCGTGTCGCGCTTTCTCGAGGTGGCCGGCGTCAAGGCCGAGGCCATCCACTCGAACCGCACCCAGAGCCAGCGCCAGCGGGCCCTCGAGCGGTTCACCAAGGGTTCGGTGAAGGTGCTCATCGCGACGGACATCGTCGCCCGCGGCATCGACGTCGAGGGCATCACCCACGTCATCAACTACGACGTGCCCGAGGACGCCGAGAACTACGTGCACCGCATCGGCCGCACCGCCCGCGCGGGCCGCGCCGGCATCGCCGTGTCGCTGTGCTGCGTCGAGGACGTCTCGCACCTGCGCGGCGTGCAGCGCCTGGTCAAGGAGCCGATCGTGACCTGGAAGGATCACGACTGGCACTCCGACCGCGTGGAGGCCTGCCTGGCCGCCGCGACGCAGGCGGCGAAGCAGCGGGCCAAGGCGGGGCGGATGCGGGGCTCTGGGTCCAAATGGGCGCGGTGAGGTCGGGTTGATTTTTCGCTTCGCTCCGCACGAGGGGCCCCTGGACGGGGCCCCTCGTTGCGTCGAAGGCGCGAAAAATCAACCCGGCC